>NZ_JBIWJT010000006.1:188123-451623 GCF_044765325.1 Embleya sp. NPDC127516
GGGCGAAGCCGCGAGGCCGGGGCGAAGCCGCGAGGCCGGGGCGAAGCCGCGAGGCCGGGGCGAAGCCGCGAGGCCGGGGCGAAGCCGCGAGGCCGGGGCGAAGCCGCGAGGCCGGATCGGGCCGCGGCGCGGGCCCGATCCGGTGTGTCGCTCAGCCCAGGTAGGGCGGGGTCTGGCCCCAATCCCAACGCGGCATCGGAGTCTCCGGCAGCGGCGGCGGGTTGGGGCCGGAGTAGATGATCGCCATCCGGGTGCCCCACTCCAGGTAGTACGCGAGCACGCCGCGGAATTCCGGGTCGGCGGGCAGGCCCACGTCGTCGGCCGTCTCCAGCAGCAGCGCGACCCATCGGCGCCGCTGCGTCTCGGTGATCCCCCGGCCGAGGTGCTTCGAGGCCATATGCCGATGCCCGCCCAACTCGGTGCTGTAGCGGGACGGCCCGCCGAACACCTCGCCCAGCCAGGACGCCACGTGCTCGGCGTGATGCGAATCCATGTCCGCGAACACCGGAGCGAGGATCTCGTCCTTGGCCACCCGCTCGTAGAACGTCCCGAAGAGCCGCTCGAACGCGGGCGCCCCGCCGGCCCACTCGTACAGCGATGGAGTCGAACCGCCCTTACCCACCACGTCGGTCACCGCGTAGTGCCGCATCTCCTCGATCGCGGTGACGTACGGGCGGATCGCGGCGAAGAACGCGGCGAAGTGCTCACCCTTGCGGAAGCCGTTCAGATGCGCGTCCGTCGACGTCCAGCGAATGCGCAGGATGTACGCGGACGGCTCCTCCTGACATCGGCTCAACTCGTAGTCCACGCACTCCGGCGCCGCCGCGAGCGACTCGGCGGCCCGCGCGTACGCGGCCTCGAATTCGGTGCCGTCCGCTTCGGCGATCGTGTAGCGGATGTATTCGACGATCATGAACGGTCCCCCATGCAAGACGCTGGTTCGATCGCGTCAACCATAGGCATGATCGCCCGCCCGGCGATCATCGACGCCAGCCGATTTCGCCATCCGCGTAAGCGAATCCACTCACTCAACCAGACACCACCGAGGCCCCGACCAGGGAAGCCCACCCGGGTGGCATCGGGCGTCGGGCCAAGCGGGGACGGGGGTCGGGCCGAGCGGAGACGGAGACCCGGCCCGGTGGAGGCCCCGCCCGAGCGGCGGCACGGGTCCGCCGAGCGACTACGGAAGTCCGGCCGAACCCGGCACAGGAGCCCGGCCCGATGGAGGCAGGAACCCGCCCGAGCGGCGGTAGGGGTTCGGCCGAGCGAGTACGGGAGCGCGGCCGACCAGGCACAGAAGCCCGGCCCGATGGAGGCAGGAACCCGCCCGAGCGGGAGCGGTTCGGCCGATCTGGCGTGGGAGCCCGCCCAAGCGGGGAGCAAGAACCCGGCCGAGCGGGAAAGCCAGAGCCCGCAACAGCGGGTGCAAGTACCCAGCCAAGTACGGGAGTCCGCCGAGCGGGGGCAGGAGCCCGGCTGATTGGAGGCAAGAACCCGCTGGAATGAGGGCAGGAGCCCGCCCCAATACCCGCAAGAGCCCAGCCGACCGGGTACGGGAGCCGGAACTCGGCCAAGCCGAGGGCAAAAACCTATCCGAGCGGAAGGCAGGAACCTGCCCCATCAACGGCAGGAGCCCACCCGAACAGGTACAAGATCCCAGCCGATCGAATGCGGAAGTCCGACCGAGCGGGAGCACGAGCCCGGGCCGGGGGCAAGAACCCACCCCCGCCGATGGCAGGAGCCCTCCCGAGCAGGAGCAAGAGCCCGGCCGAGCGGGAGGAGGAGCCCGGGCAAGGCGGCCAAGACCCGCCGGGCCAAGGACAGGAGCCTGCCGCCGTATCGGTGAAAGAGCCCGACCACGCGAAGGCAAGAGTCCAGCCGGGCGGGAGCAGGAGGGGCCCGGGCAGATCAGATGGCAAAGCCCGGCCAAGCTGGGGCTTGGGCTCGTCCCACCAAGAACAAGAGCCGCCCCAGTCGGTGCAAGAGCCCAGCCGACCCGGGGCGGGAGCCCGGCCAAGCCAAGCAGGCGCAGGAATCCGGTAGACCAGGCACGGCAGCCCCGCCAGGCAGGCACCAAGAACCCACCGGACCGAGGGCAAGAGCCTGTCCGAGCGGGAGCAGGGGCCTGCCCGACCAGGTGGCAAAGCCTCGGCCAGGCCAGGGGCGAGGACTCGCCCCACCGAGAACCAAGAGCCGCCCGAGCGAGAGCAAGAGCCCGCCGAGCGAGTGTGGGAGCCCGACCGAGCGGGCGTGGGAGTCCGGCCAACTCGGAGGCAAGAACCCCCCGGGCCAAGGACGGGGAGCTTGTTCGCGTCGGTTCAAGAACCCGGCCGGGCGGGCGTGGGAGCCCAACCAAGCGCCCGGGCGGGCGTGGGAGCCCGACCGGGCACCCGGACGGATGTGGGAGCCCAACCAAGCACCCGGACGGGCGTGGGAGCCCAACCAAGCACCCGGACGGGCGTGGGAGCCCGACCGGGCACCCGGGCGGGCGTGGGAGCCAACCGAGCCGGCCGGGCGGGCGTGGGAGCCCAACCGAGCAGCCCGGGCGAGTGCAATCCGGCTCGCGCCGCAGCCGGTGTGCACTCCGTCCGGTGAGCGCCGTCCGGCCCGCGCCGACAGTCGGTGTGTTCCCCGGCGCCCTCGCCGGCGGGCCGAACTCCGTCCAGCGCGCGGACGGCCGGCGAGGCTTCAGTCCGTCGCGGTCGGCCCGACGTCGAGCACCACCTTGCCGGCGACGCGTCGGCCCGCGAGGGCCTCGAACGCTCGCGCCACCCGCTCCCACGGCTCGCGCAGGCCGACCTCGACCACGAGTTCCCCGGTGGCCACCAGCGCGACCAGCGTGGCGAGATCGGCTCCCGGACTGCTCGCGTCGCCGAACGAACTCAGCGTTTGGGTCGCCCCCAGCGCGAACGTCGAATACGGCGGGAACACCGCAGGCTCCCCCGAAGCCCAGCCAACGCTCCGGATACCGCCTCCGGGCGCCAACAGCCCCCACGCGGCAACCAGTTGCGGCCCGCCGACGTTGTCGAGCACCAGGTCCAACGGCTCCTCGACACCCTCCAGGCCGGTGACGACCTCGGACGCGCCGAGGTCGACCAGTCCAGCGGCACGCTCCGGCGCACCGACGGAGGCGATCACGTACGCACCCGCCCGTGCGGCGAGTTGCACCGCCATGCGCCCGACACCGCCCGACGCACCGGTGATCAGGACACGTCGACCCGCCACCGGACCGCTTTCCCGCAGCACCCGCAACGCCGTGACGCCGGCCACGGGCAGTGCCGCGGCGGTCGCCGAGGCCACCGAGTCGGGCAGTTCCGCCAAGGCGTCGATGTCGACCGCCACCCGCCGCGCCCAAGCACCCGGCACACAGGCCACGACCCGACTGCCCACCTCGGGCCCACCGCCGTCGGCCGCCGCCCGCACCACCACGCCCGCCGCGTCGAAGCCGAGCACCGTCCCCGCCGGACGCACATCCGTACGCAGATCGCCATGGTTGACCGACACGTGCCGCACGTCGACCAGCACCTGCCCGGGCCCCGGTTCCGGCTCGGGTATCTCCGCCGCCCGGACCCCGGCCGGCGCCTCGGGATCCACGACCAGCGCTCGAACAGTCATATCCGCTCCCTCGATTGATCGATCCGGCGGCCGTGCCGGATGAGCCCGGCGCTCGGGCTCGGGCGCTCGGGCAACCGGGCAACCGGGCAACCGGGCAATCGGGCAATCGGGCAATCGGGCAACCAAGCGATCGGTAATCGGCTCCGGCCGCACACAGCACGCCACTTCGCCATACGGACCGCCAGTCCGGATGGTTCTCGGGTAATATACGGACCGTCAGTCCGATTGTTCAAGGAGGCCCCGTGTCGTCCCAGCCGGTCCACGAACGCGCCGATGCCACGCGCAACCGCCGTGCGATCCTGCGTGCCGCCGAGGACCTCCTGGCCCAACACGGCTTCGAGCACGTATCGCTGGACAAGGTCGCGGCGGCGGCGGGCGTCGGCAAAGGCACGGTGTTCCGCCGCTTCGGCAACCGCACGGGCCTGCTCCGCGCGCTACTGGAGGAACGTGCCCGCCTGCTCAGCGAGGCGATCGTCACGGGCCCGCCGCCCCTGGGCCCGGAGGCTCCCGCCGAGGTACGCCTGCCGGCCTTCCTCGACGCCCTCGCCGAACTCGCCGCCGGCAACATCGTCCTGCTGGCCGCCCACGAACGCGCCTGCGCCGAGGACAAGTACGCCGACCCCACCTACCTGCGCTGGCACGACCACATCACCGGCCTGCTCGCCCAATCCCACCCCGACCTGGACGTCGACTTCGTCGCCCACACCCTCCTGGGCATGTTCGACGCCGACCTGGTCCGCCACATCACCGACAACGGCGGCCCGGCCCGCCTCACCACATCGGTCCGCTCCCTAACCGCAGCCCTCCTGCAACCGGCCACCCACGCCGCCCGGCCGGATTAGCTCCGAGTCCACCCACCTCCGACCCCGACTCCGGCGAAGCCCGGGCTTCTCACCACGTGTCCCAATGCAGCACCTCCGAACTCGGGACTCGCGGGCCCCGCTTGAAGTCCGTCCCGATCGTGTGCGCCAGCGGGATCAGCGCCACGGGCATCACGTCGGCCGGCAGCCCGAGCAGTCGGGTGCCCTCGGGGCCGTAGAAGAGGTCGGGCGTGGTCCACGTCGTACCGAGCCCCCGGGCTCGCGCCGCAAGCATGAAACTCCACACCGCCGGCAGCACCGAACCCCACGTCCGGGCCTGCTCCGGCACCCCGACCGCGTCCGTACGACCGGTGATGCACGGAATCACGTGCACCGGCACCTCGTGCAGGTGGTCGAACAGGTAACCCGCACCCGCCATCACCCGCTGCATGGACTGCGGATTCGCCCAAGCCCGCGCCGCGTCCGCCGCCGGCACCGGCGTACCCGGCACCTCGCGCAGGCCCTTCCACACCAGGTCGGCCACGGCCTGCCGCCGCTCGGGATCGGTGACGACGACGAAGCTCCAGCGCTGTCGGTTTCGACCGTTCGGGGCCTGGAGCGCGAGTTCGACGCACTCCTCGATCAACCCCCGATCAACCTCGCGCCCCAGATCCAACCGAAACCGCACGGCCCTTGTGGTACCGAGCAGTTCGTCGGGCGAGAGAGGAAGAACGGTCATGATCAAACTCCTTCGAGAGGGAGCCAACCTGCACGGGAGAGCGCTTCGCCCATGAGTTGGCCACAGATGATTCGGGCAAAGATGGTTCGGACGCAGACGAGTTGAGGGCAGCCAAGTCGAGCGCAGAAGAGTCGGATCCAGATGCTTTGCACCCAGACGATTCGAACGCAGATGCGCCGCACCCAGATGTGTTGAGCCAAGACGAGTCGGACGCAGATGCATTGAGCGCAGACGAGTTGCGCCCAGACGAATCGGACGCAGACGCTTTGCGTCCAGACGAGTCGGATGTAGATGAGTTGAGCGAGGACGAATCGGACGCGGATGCACTGAGCACAGACGGATTGGACGCATAAGGACCGAGTACAGATGATTTGCGTCCAGACAAGTTGGATGAACATGATTCGGGCGCTGGTGCGTTGGGCCCAGACGAGTTGAGTGCAGACGAGTCGGACACAGATGCTCTGCACCCAGACGATTCGGACGCAGATGCGCGGCGCCCAGATGCGTTGGGCACAGACGAATTGGCCACGGACGAGTTGGGTGCAGAATGATTTTGTGCAGATGATCTGGGGCCAGATGATTGAAGGAAAACGTATGCCTACAGATCGTCTTGCGTCAAACAATCTTTCGGCGTGCGATAGCCTTGCGCCATGAAGAAGGCCGCCGTCGAGCACACCACCCAGGCCAAACCTCACTACTTCCCGCGGCTCGCCGAGGAGCGCGTGGACATCGCGCTGTGTCGCGCCGCCGCCGCGATGGCCCGCGCGGCCGACGCGCACGCCGCCGGTCAGGAGGTGGGTGTAGGTCAGCACCTCGTCCTGAAGATGCTCGACGCCGTCGGGCCGAGTGCACAGCAGGCGTTGGCCGAGGAACTGCGCATCGACCGCAGCGTCATGGTCGGCATCGTCGACTCGCTGCAAAAGGCCGGGCTGGTCCGCCGTGACCGCGACCCGGTCGATCGCCGCGCGTACGCCGTCACGATCACTGCCGCCGGCACCCGCGTACTCACCGAGGCAGAGCGCGACATCCCCGACTTCCTCGACAGCAGCTTCGCCGCACTGACCGCCGCCGAGCGCCGGCAACTCACCACCCTCCTCGGCAAACTCCTCGCGAAGTAGGACAACGAGTACCGGGAGGACGAGGAGCCCAGGACCGCAGGACCGGTAGGACCCAAGGACCGGACGGACCGGAAAGACGCCGATGGTCGGCAGGTTGCAGTGCGTCGTGTTGGACTGCCCGGACGTCCACGAACTCGCCCGGTTCTACGCGGCGCTTCTCGGCGGCGCCGTCGACCGACCCGATCCGCGCTGGGCGGTCGACTCCGACTTCGCGACCGTTCATACCGAGGCCGGGCTCGTGTTGGCGTTTCAGCGCGTCGCCGACTACCGGCCGCCGCAGTGGTCCGACGCCGCGCGTCCGCAGCAGTTTCACCTCGACGTGGACGTCCCGAACCTCGACGCCGCGCACGAGCAGGTCCTCGGACTCGGCGCCGTGTTGCTCCGTGTCGACCCTCGTGGTTGGCGGGTGTACGCCGATCCGGCGGGCCACCCCTTCTGCCTCCTCGGCCGATGACGACGAACCGCGCCGAAAACGAAGCGGGCACCGAGGCCGCCCTCGCGCCACTGACTTCCGCCGACCTATCCGACCTGCACGACTTCCTGGTCCGGGCCGACCTCACCCTCAGCGGGCTCGACGCGCCCACCGTGCGCCTGTGGTTGCTTCGGGACGCCGCCGGGGTCGTGCGCGGCAGTACCGGGTTCGAGTTGTCCGCTGCCGGCGAGCACGCCCTGATCCGCAGCGTCGCGGTGGATCAGGACGCTCGGCGGCAGGGACTGGGTCTCGATCTGGCACGCTACGCGCTCGACCGGGCCGCCGACGCCGGCGCCCGTCGGGCCTGGCTGTTCAGTCGCCGATCGGGACCGTTCTGGCGGAAGTTGGGCTTCGAACCGGCCGACCGAACCCGACTCGCGACCGTACTGGCCGAGACCCATCAGGTCTGCCTGTTTCGCGCGACCGGGCAACTCGACCGCGAGGTGGCCTGGTCCCGCGAGTTGAGCCCGGGGCGTACGCCCGCGCGCTGACGCCGGACACACCCGAGCCCGTCCCCCGATCCCGCCGGGCGCGACGCGGCGGGATCGGGAAGGACGGGCCCTGGCCCGGCCCGATCATCGGGCCGACTGCGGGACGCGGGCGAATCGGACGTGCGCCCCGCAGAGTCACTCGGACATTTGATCACCCAGGCGTCCAACCACGCGATCTGGTGACCCCTCGATCCCGTCGATCCCCTCGATCCCGTCGATCACGCGGTCACGTGCGCACCGCGTCCGGAGCCCTCATGATCCACGGCAAAGGCTCGATTCTGCCCGTCGAACTGTCATGCGATCTCCGAGATTCCTATAGCTACGGTGAAGAATGCAATTTCCGGAAGCCCTCCATCCGCTTGGCGGGCGTCGGCTATCCGGATACATCGTCACAAAAAGCACCATCAACCCCCGCACACATCCGCCCACATGCGCACGTGACCCCACCCAACCTCACTCGCCTCACCCGGCCTCACCCGCCCCCACGTGACCGAACACGACCCCACGCGCCCCCGCGTCCGCCCACCGCCGCACGGCCGCAGGCCGCACCGCCGCGCCTCCGCACCTCCGGATCACCGCAACAAGACCGCCCGGCCGCCCACTCACCCCCCGTCCCCGTACACCCGGGCCAACGCCGCCACCGCCGCCCGCATCCCGGCCCGCAGTTCCGCCGGTTCGAGCGCCTCCACCTCACCGCCGAACGGCAGCAGCGTCGTGATCGCCTGCTCGACCGACTCGATCGGGACGACCACCTCCACCCAGCCGTCCGCGTCGGGCCCGGTGGCGCTCGCCCGGGCCGCGTGCACCACGGCCGGTTCCGTCAGGTGCGTCAGCCGGTCCATGGCAATCGGCGACATCCGCACGGTCGCCGACGCGCGGAGCCGGCGGCGGTCGAACCGGTCCAGGTAGTCCTGCCAATGCGCCGCCAACGCGAACCCGGCCGGCCGCTCGAACGACCCCGATCGCACCTCGACGTCCAGGATCCGGGACACCCGGTACGTACGGATCGCCTCCCGTCCCCCGTCACCGTGCGGGCCGCCGCCCTCGGCCGACTCCGCGTGTGCGGCGACCAGATACCAGGCGCCCGCCTTGAGCACCACGCCGTACGGATCGACCACCCGCGTGGTCTCGCTCGGCTCGGCCCAGCGGAGATAGCGGATTCGCAACCGCCGGCGGTTCCACACCGAGTCCGCGACCTCGGCCAGGTGCGGTGTGGGGTCGGCGGCGCCGTACCAGGACGGCGCGTCGAGATGGAAGCACTCGGCGATCCGCCCGGCGCGGTCGCGCAGTTCGGCCGGGAGCGCCGCCATCAGCTTGAGATGCGCGGCGGTCAGCACCGAGCCCAGACCCAGGTCGGCGGCGGCGGTCGGCAGGCCGGTGAGGAACAGCGACTCGGCCTCGCCCGTGGTGAGCCCGGTCAGCCGGGTACGGAAGCCGTCGAGCAGTTCGTACCCGCCGCGATGGCCCGGATCCGCGTACAACGGCACCCCGGCCGCGCTCAGCGACTCCATGTCCCGGTAGATCGTGCGCACCGAGACCTCCAAGGTGTCCGCGATCTCCCGAGCCGTGACCCGCCCTCGGGTCTGCAACAACAACAGGATGGAGACCAGCCGACTCGCCCGCATGCGCGCATTCTGCCGAACTCCACTGACATAACGTGTCAGTGCAGTCCACCTACGGTCCGACCATGAACGCGACCCACACCACCGACATCGCCTCGGACCCCACCCCCGCGCCTACCTCCGCGCCCGGCACCGGCGCCGGCCCCGACACGAACGAGGCCCTCTTCCCCCTCGACAGAGACATCGACGTCGACATCGACATCGACGAGTTCGTCGACCGCTACGTCGCCGTGTGGAACGAACCGGACCCGACCGCCCGCCGGGCCGCCGTGGTGGGGCTGTGGGCACCGGACGGAATCGAGACCATCGAGTCCGGGCGATACGTCGGGCACGAGGCACTGCTGGCTAGGGTCACCGAGGCGTACGAGCAGTTGGTCGCCGGGGGCGGGTTCGTCTTCCGCTCGGCCGAGGACGCGGTCGGTCACAACGGCACGATCACCTTCACGACGTACATGATCCCGGCGGCCGGCGGCGATGTCGCGTGGACCGGGCGCATGGTGGTCCGGCTCGGCCCGGACGGCCGGATCCGGCATGACCGGCAGTTCACCGTGCCGACCGATCCGACGCCCGGCACCGGCGCCGTGGTCGCCGAGTTCGTCCGCCGGGTCGGCGCGGGCGACCCGGACCGGATCGCCGAACTGTTCGCCGATCGGGTGGACTGGCTGCTCGACTGGCCGGCCGAGGGCCACCCGGCGACGCCGTGGATCCGGTCGCGCTCGACCCGAGCAGACGTCGCCGCGCACTTTCGCGAACTGGCCGCCGCGCACACCGACGACCACGCCCCGAACACGCACGCGGACACGGACACGGAATCGGATACGGATACGGATACCGACGTCGACGTCCCCACCGCCGGACCCGACCCGCGGATCCTGCTCGACGGGCCCGAGGCGGTCCTGCTCACCGAAATCCGCCGCACCGCAGCGTCCACCGGAACGGCCTACCGAGCCATGTGCGCGGTCCACGTCACCGTCGAAGCGGGCCTGATCAGCCGCTATCACGTATACGAGGACAGTCTCACCGTGGCCCGCGCCCACACCGTCGGCAACCGACCGACCGACACCCCAACGACCTGACGACCTGACGTCCCGCACCCGGTCGGCGGCACTCGCACCGCGCCCTGCCCCGCGACGCTCGACACCCGAGGCCCCGCCACGCACCCACCGCCGACCGGCCGGGATCCCCGTACAAAACCGCGCCCTTGAGCCGGGCCCTAACCCTTCAGCGCCTCTCCCAACAACGCCGTGGCCCGCGACCAGGCATCCGCCGCAGCCACCGGACGGTACGTATCGCGCTCCGGGCAGCAGAAGCCGTGCGGCGTGTCCGGGTACACCACGAACTCGTGCCGCACGCCCGCCTCGGCCAGCCGGCCCGCGATCGACTCCCGCTGGTCGGCCGTGTACAGGTGGTCGTCCGCGCCGATCAGCACCAGTACCAAGGTGTTGTGCCGGGTCAACAGAGGAGTCAGCTCCACTGTCGGCTCCGGCCGCCCCAACGTGATCTCGCCGCCGGTCAGCCAACCCGGATAGAACACGACCAGCGCCGCCAACGGCACCTGCGTCGCCGCGTAGTAGGCGATGTGCCCACCCGCGCTCAACCCCAACATCGCGGTCGGCGCGTCGTCGCCGAAGCGTCGGCTCAACTCCGCGATGGTCGCGGTGACATCGCCGCGGACGCCGGCCCGGGTCAGCCCGCCGACCAGTTCGAGTCCGCGAGCCCGCCCGTCGGGGTCGGCGGGCAACTCGATCCGGTGGCCCGCCCGATGGTAGAAGTCCGGTACCAGGGCTCGGAAGCCGAGGCCCGCGAGCGTGTCGGCGACGCCCCGCACATAGCCGGTGACGCCGAACATCTCGAAGCCCACGAGCACGTTCGGATGCGGTCCGGGTCCGCTGGGTCGGGCCAGATACCCCGACATCGGCGCCGCCGCGCCGGGTACGTCGATCTCGATCCACTCGGTGACGATTTTGCTCATGCCACCGACCGTAGATCCGTTCCACTCCGGCATCCATGCGTCGTCTTTACTGGTAACAGCAGTACCAGGACCCATCCGCACCAGGACCCATACCGAGATCGGCCCGAAGTCGAGACGGCCGCCGAAGTCGAGTCGCCCTCGAAGCGGCACGACCCCAGGCCGCCACCGACCTCCAGGCCACCACCGACCCCGCCACCGGCCGAAGCCCCACCAAGGAACCCCCAGAATGCCCGCAACGCCGGACGGCCACCCCGCTCCCGATCGCCCCACTCCCGGCCACCCCGCTCCCGGCCACCCCGCTCCCGATCGCCCCGCCCGCGAGTTCGCCGACTTCCTACGCTCGCGCCGCGCTCGGCTGCGACCCGCCGACGTCGGTCTGCCGCCGGGGACCCGCCGCCGCACCGGTGGCCTGCGCCGTGAGGAGGTCGCGGGCCTCGCCGCGATCTCGACCACGTACTACACGTTCCTCGAACAGGGCCGCGACGTACATCCCTCCCGCCAGGTCCTGGACGCGCTCGGCACCGCGCTGCGGCTCGAACCGGCCGAGCACGCCCACCTGATCCGGCTCGCCGAGGGCGTACCCGCAACCGCCCGCGCAGACGGGCCCGAAGGGCCCGACGAGGTTCTCGACCCCGCGGTGGCGGCGCTGGTCGACCGCCTCGACCCGCACCCGACCTACGTCACCGGCCGCCGCTTCGACGTGCTCGCCGCCAACGGCGCGGCCCGCGCCTTGTGGGCCGACTGGCCGCGCCTGCCGCCCGAGGAACGCAATATCGTGTGGTGGACCCTGGTCGCCCCGGAAGCCCGCACCCGCCTCGTCGACTGGGAGGCCGAGGCCGTCGGCGCCTTGGCCCGCTTCCGTGCCGCCGCCGACCGCCACCCGGGTGATCCGGCCATCGCGGACCTGATCCGACGCCTGCGCGCCGCCGGTCCGGAGGCGGACGCGTGGTGGTCCCGACACGACGTGCGCGACCTGTCCTCCGGTCGAAAGCGCCTGTACCACCCGAGGTTGGGCCGCCTCGACCTGACTCACGTGGTCCTGCGGGTCGCCGACGCCCCGGAGCAGAAGCTCGTCACCTTCACCGCCGACCCGCCGCACCAGGCCCGGATCGCCGAGCTCGTCCGCGAAGCCGAGCGCGACGCGCGGAACGCCGACGACGCGCGCTGACCGAGCCGGGGTCGGCGGCGGCGCCGGCCTTGTCACTCACGTAAGTGACAAGGCCCGCCGCCCGTCACCCACGTAGGTGACAACCCCCGCCCCCGACCCGACCAACCGGCACCGCAACGCCACCACCCCGCTACGCCACCACCCCGCCACGCCCCCCGCCACCCCACTACGCCCCGAAAACCCGCTCACCCCCCACAAACGTCTCCAACACCCGCGTAGCCCCGATCTCACTCTCCGGCGCCGCGAACGGATCACGGTCGAGCACCACCAGGTCCGCGTGGTTGCCCACCACGATGCTTCCGGTGTCGTCCAGGTGGTTCACGTACGCGCTGCCCGCCGTGTACGCCGCCAGCGCCGTGTGCAGGTCGAGCCGCTGCTCCGGGAAGAACACCGGCGAGTCCGACCCGTGGATGCGCCGGTTCACCGCGACGTGGATGCCCTGAATCGGATCCGGGCTGGACACCGGCCAGTCGCTGCCCGCGACCAACGTCGCACCGCTACGTGCCAGTTCGCCGAACGGGTACTGCCACGCGGCCCGCTCCGCGCCCAGGAAGGGGATGGTCAGCGTGTCCATCTGCGGCTCGTGCGCGGCCCACAGCGGTTGCATGTTCGCGCTCGCGCCGAGTTCGCGGAAGCGGCCGATGTCCGCCGGGTGCACCACCTGGAGGTGGGCCAGATGCGGCCGGGTGTCCTTCCACCCGTTCGCCGCGCGCATCGCGGCCACCGCGTCCAGCGCCTCGCGCACCGCGCGGTCGCCCAGCGCGTGGAAGTGCACCTGGAAGTCGTGCGCGTCCAGTGCCGTGACATACCGGCGCAGCGCCTGCGGCTCGATGAAGCTGATCCCGCTGTTGTCCGACGCGCATCCGCACGCCGTCAGGTACGGGCTGAGCATCGCGGCGGTGAAGTTCTCCGCGATGCCGTCCTGCATGATCTTGACGGTCGTACACGACAACCGCCCTCGCGTGCCCGCCTCGCGTCGGGCCAGCAGGTCCTCGATCTGCTCGATCCCGCGGTCCCGCTGCCACCACAACGAGCCGACCACGCGCGCGGTCAACTGCCCTCGGTCCGCCGCCGTCAGGTACGCGGCGCTCGCGTCGGTGATGTTGGCGTGCGCGCCGAGCAGCGCGTCCTGCCACGCGGTGACGCCGAGCGAGTGCAACAACCGCTGGGCCCGGAGCAGGCCGGCCACCTGGTCCTCGGGAGTGAGCGCGGGCAGCAGCCGGCCGACCAGGTCCGCCGCGCCCTCTTGAAGCACCCCGGTCGGCGCGCCGTCCGCGTCGCGCTCGATCCGGCCGTCGGCCGGATCCGGGGTGTCCCGGGTGATGCCCGCCAGGCGCAGCGCCATGCTGTTCGCCCACGCGCCGTGGTGGTCCCGGTTGGGCAGGAACACCGGGCGGTCGGGGACCAGTTCGTCCAGCATCGACCGGTGCGGCAGGCCGCCCGGGAATGCCTCCATCGACCAGCCGCCGCCGGTGATCCACTCCAGGTCCGGGTGGGCGTCGGCGTAGGCCCGCACGGCCTGCCGGTATTCGGCGAGCGTCTCGTGCTCGGACAGGTCGCACTGACCCATCTCCACGCCGCCGCCCACCGGGTGCACGTGCGCGTCCTGGAAGCCCGGGATCAGCAGCTTCCCCGCGAGGTCGACGACCTCCGTACGGGCGCCGATCAACGCGCGCACCTCGTCGTGCCCGACCGCGACGATCCGCCCGTCGCGCACGGCCACCGAGCTCGCCCGGCTGCGCCCGGCGTCGACCGTGTACACCGCGCCGCCGGTGAAGACCACGTCCGCACCGGCGGACGCGGAAGCGGACACCGCGGTCGAAGCAGCGGTGGACACCTCGGTCGAGACAGAAGCGGACACCGCGGTGGAAACAGCGGCGGACGCCCCGGTGGAGGTGTGAACGATGTGGTCGGTGGTGCTCATGCGTTTTCCTTGGACTTGAAGGCGTCGAAGTCGGCGGCGTCGTTGTAGCGGTCCATCGGCAGTTCGATCGAGTCGCCGTCGGTGCCCCGACCGGTCTCGAAGTAGGCCGACTTGCGCACGTACTTGGCGTAGGCGGCGAACCCCAGACCGGTGAGGATCACCACCATCGGCACGGAGAACATGAACCAGCCGTTGTCGGGGCTGAGTTCGAAGCTGTCGCTCATGGTCAGGTAGTCGTAGGCGAGGTACGCGCCGACGCCCAGCAGCGCGCATCCGCTCACCCCGGGGATGACCACGGCGCGCACCGCCTCGCGTCGGTCGGTGCGCAGCGTCGGCCGGAACCGCACCGCGCAGGCGATCGCGGTCAGACCGTAGTAGAACGCCACGATCAGGCCGATCGAGTTGACCGCGGCCAGGATCATGTCGTTGAGCTTGGGGATGCCGATCGCCAGTACGGCGGTGCCGGCCGCGATCGCCATGATCAGCACCGTGCCGATCGCGGGCGATCCGAAGGTCGGGTGGATCCGGGTCCACACCTTGCCGAGCGTCTGGTCGCGGCCCATCGCGAGCATGCCGCGCGCGGTGGGGATGACGCCGGACTGCAACGACGCGATCGCGGAGAAGATCAGCGCGAGCAGCGGCAGGCTCGCCCACGGGTCGGCGGCCAGGTGCGCGCCCAGGAAGGTCAGTCCCTGCGGTCCGTTCTCGGTCAGTTCCGGAACGGTCATCACCCGCTGGAAGGCGATCGCGCCGAGCAGGAACATGCCGAGCATCACGAACAGCGCGATCAGCCCGCCTCGGGCCGAGTCCTCGGGGTTCTTCGTCTCCTCCGTGACGCTGAACGCCGCGTCCCAACCCCAGAAGAAGAACACCGCGAGCACCAGGCCCTGGGCGAAGTCCGAGGCCGAGTCGATCTCGAACGGGTTGAACCACGAGAACGAGAACGGCTGGTCGCCGGAGGCGATCGCCCAGACGCAGAAGACCAGCAGCACCGCGTACTCGAAGACCAGCAGGAAGGTCTGCAACCGGGTGGCCTGACGCACGCCGGTGATCGCGAGCACGGTGACCACCACCAGGACGATCAGGCCCAGGACGGTACTGAGCTTGGTCGAGTTCGGGTCCAGGGCCAGCCCCGCGAACTCGTGCCAACCGGCCTTGTTGGCGAATTGGAGCAGCACCGAGCCGGTGATCGCGCTGGTGTAGGCGAGGAAGATGATCGACCCGGCGAGGGCGACCCAGCCGGTGAGGAAGCCCGACCACGGGCCGATCGACTTGCCGACCCAGACATAGCCGCTGCCGCAGTTCGGCTCGACCCGGTTGAGTCGGGCGTACGCTCCGGCGATGCCGAGCATCGGCAGGAAGGCGATCAGGATGATCGCCGGCGTGGCCAACCCGACGGTGGCGGCCAGGCTGCCCATGCCGACGCCGATGCTGGTGGTGGCCGCCGTACTGGACGCGGCCACCGCAATGCCGTCGACGACACCGAGCGACTTGCGCAGCGCGGGCGGTTGATCGTCCCGGGGCAGGTTCGTGGACATCGGCGCTCCAAGGGAGGCTAAAGCGGACGGGGGGTGGACGCCGATGAAACAGCCTGCGTCAGAATTACGTCAATGGTGTTGACATAAGGTGTGGCGCGAACACGCCGGCACGCGGGACCTTGGCGGGCAGGCGGGGGCGGCCGGCCGGACAGCAGCCGGCCGGACAGCCGGACAAGCTTCGGAGGATCGTGTGGACGGAGCAGACGGAGTGGACGGGGTGGATCGCGCGGACCGCACGGACCACGTGGGCCGCACGGACCGCACGGACCGCGTGGTGGGTGAACGTCGCCGGCGCAGGCCGACCAAGTCGGGGAGCGTTTTGTCCGAGGATGTCATTGTCGATTGTGCAGTACGCCTGATCGGACACCACGGTGCGCAGGCGCTGACGGTCCGCAAGCTCGGCGCCGCGCTCGGGTGCGACCCCACCGCCATCTACCGATACTTCCGCGGCACCGACGACCTGCTGCTCGCGATCGCCGACTTCCTGATCGGCGAGACGCTGGCCGGCTACCGGCCGGGCCCGGACTGGGTGGCCTCGCTGCGCGAGCTGGGCCTGCGGGTCCGTGACGGCTACCTGCGGCACCCGCGCGTGGCCGCCGTCGCGGCGTCCCGGGTGACCCGGCGGCACAACGAGTTCCGGGCCGTGGAGATCGGCGTGGCCCTGCTGCTCTCGGCGGGCTTCTCCCCCGCCGACGCGGTGCGCTACTACCGGGTGTTCATCGACACCGTGCTCGCGCACGCGGCCCTGGAAGCGTCGTACGCCGCGCTCGCGCCCGAGGTGCGCGAGGCCGACGACCGCTCCTGGGAGGAGACGTACAACAGGCTGTCCGGCGCGGACTATCCGGCCATCGGCACGGTCCGTCGGCACCTGCCCCAGGGGATGGCGGGCAGCCCCTTCGAGGACGTGCTCGACCTGCTGCTGGAATCGCTCGCCCGACGGGTGTGAATGCGGTCGGACACAGCGTCACCGATCGCCACGATCGGTGCCGTGACGAACATTTGACGCTACGTCAACAATGCAGGCGGGTACGTGTGTCGTAGGGGGTGCCGCAGACTCGATAAGGTGGCGCGTGTTTCCAGACCTCACCCACTCCCACGGGGGATCCGTGCTGATCGACAAGTTCATGCATGGCGTCGTGGCGCCCACCGCGAAGGCGATCTACCGCCCGCGTACCGAGGGCCGCGAGAACGTACCGATGACCGGCCCGGTCATCATCGCCAGCAACCACCTGTCGTTCGTTGACAGCGTCGCGATCCCCGTGGTCATGCCGCGCAAGGTGTCGTTCCTCGCGAAGGCCGAGTACTTCGACGGCCCCGGGCTCAAGGGCCGGGTCAGCAATGCCTTCTTCTCCGGAATCGGCGCCGTCCCGGTGCCCCGAGGTGCGCACAGCGCGGCGAAGGCCGCCCTGCAGACGGCGCTTTCGGTACTCGAACGCGGCGACGCGTTCGGGATCTACCCCGAGGGCACCCGCTCTCGGGACGGCCGGCTCTACCGCGGCCGGACGGGGGTCGCGTGGCTCACGCTGGCCGCGCGGTGCCCGGTGGTGCCGGTCGGCATCATCGACACCGACCGGGTCCAGCCGATCGGCTCGAACATCCCGAGGTTGTCGCCGCGCGCGCTCATCCGCTTCGGTGAGCCGCTCGACTTCTCGCGCCACTTCGGACGCACGGACGTGGCCCGGGCGCGGCGCGAGATCACCGACGAGATCATGGAAGCGATCCAGAAGTTGTCGGGTCAGGACTACGCGGGCGTGTACAACGAGACGCCGGCGGAGGTCTGAGCGTCTGAGCCCGGGCCCCTCGGCCGACGCCGCGACCCGGCGAACCCGGCTGCGACCCGGCGATCCCGGCCGTCGCCTCGCCGAACCCGGGCCGCGGCTCGCCGAACCCGGCCGCGCTTCGGCGAACGCGCCCCTTCCTCAGCGCAGCGAGCCCTGCCACTGCCATTCGCCGGCCGGAACCCGCGGCCGGCCCGGCAGGTCGCCCCGACCCGTGCACCACGACAACACGTCCGCCGGGGCGTCACCCGTCCCCGTCGGCGCGTCCGGGAACAGCCGGGCGAGCGCCGGGGCGGCGAGTTCGTCCGGCGGCGACCAGACCTGGCCGAGCGCGCGGGTGATGTCGTACGTGTGCAGGAGCAGTTCGACCACGCCCATCGCGGCGAAACCGGTGCGATCCGAGTGGCCCCAGGGGTGCCAGGCGCGGACCTCGGGTGGGGTGTCGCGCACGGTCGAGGCGAGTACGGTGCCGGCGATCCCGAGGCCGTCCAGACACGCGTCGATCGGGGCCGCCGGGTCGAGCGACGCGAACAGCGTGATGTAGCGGTCCGTCGGCCGGGCGATCAGCAGGCCCGTATAGCCGACCAGGCCCAACGCGAGGTGGTCGAGCAGTTGCCGGCAGGACCGCTCGCCGTCGGCGGGTCGGCCCCAGGCGGGGTCGACGACCGCGGAGTGAACGCCCGCGGAGTGAACGACTGCCGGGTGATCGACTGCCGTGGAGGCGCCCGCGGCCGCGGTCCCACCGGTCTCCGCCGCGGCTCGGGCGAGGGTCGCCACGCAGACCTCGGTCGCTCGGGTAACCAACGCGGGCCAGTCGTGGGCGGTCGCCGCCGTCTCCGTCGTCGTGGCGCCTCGCACGATCGTCCCCGTTCCCGTCCCCATCCACATCCCCGTTCCCGTTCCCGCCCCTGTTGTCATCCCCGCTCCCGGGTTCACTTGCGGAGTTCCTCGACCAGCCGGGCGTAGCCGTCCGAGCCGTGGCCGGCCGCGATCGCGCGTCGGGTGTACGTGCGGTACAGCTCCGGGAGGGCGGTGTCGACGCCGCGTGCCCGGGCGGCGTGGACGAGGTGGTCCATCGTCGCCAGGTGCACGTCGAGCGTGGCGTCGTCGCCGGGGTAGGCGCCCGCGTCGACCTGTCCCGCGTACAGGTCGATGAATCCGGTCACGGCGTGGGCCAGCCAACGGTTCGCGATCGGCGTGAATTCCGCCGCGCCCACCCCGTCGGCGCCGACCACGGCCGAACCGTGCAGCCAACCCGTCAGCGTCGCCCACATCACGCCGAGCAGCGCGGTGTCGTACAGGCTCGCGACGCCGGCGTCCGGGCCCAGGTCGACCGGATCGCCGAGTGCGCGCAGGGTCGCGGCGTGCCGGGCGAACGCGGCCGGGTCGCCGCTGTAGAGCAGCATCGACTCGGGCGAGCCGATTCCGGGCGGCGTGGACATGATCGCGCCGTCGAGGTAGGCAACTCCCAGTTCAGCCGCCCACGAGGCGGTCGACCGGGCCTGTTCGGGCGAGCCCGAGCTGAGGTTGACCAGGGTGCGGCCGGCGAGCGCCGCCTCGTCGGCCTTCAGGATGGTGTGCGTGCTGTCGTAGTCCAGCACGCAGACCACGATCACCGGACTCGCGGCGATCGCCTCGGCCACGGTGTCGGCGCGCACCGCGCCACGGGCGACCAGGTCGTCGGCCTTCGCGGCGGAGCGGTTCCACACCGTGGTGGGATGGCCGGCCGCCCGGAACGCCTCGGCCAGGGCGGCGCCCATCGATCCCAGACCGATGACCGTCACGGCTTCGTGGTTCATCTTCGTCCCTCGTTCGTGCTCTGTGCGCGGCACGGGACACCCGTGCTCACGCGTCGTCGTTCCGTGCTTGGTCGGCCGTCCTCCCGGCCGAACGTGGACAACCCTCGCAGCGCCGAAACCGCGCCGACAGTGGCAGGAATGCCTATCGGCGCAAAATTCGCGCCATCGATGATCTAGGCTGTCCACCCATGAACGACCGAGCGGGGAACACGCGGGCGACGGGACCGGGATCGGTGGCCGTCGCGGTGATCGACGACGGCGACATCCCGCCGTGGGACATGTACGAACTCTCGATCGCCTGCGCGGTGTTCGGCACTCCCCAACCGGAACTCACGGACCGCTGGTACGACTTCCGCGTCTGCGTGGAACGGCCGACGGGCGGCGCAACCGGTCCGGACTGTGGACCCGACGCCGCTGCCGACTCGGGCCCCGGCCCCGGATCCGGCCTCGGCTCCGGATCCGGCCTCGGCTCCGGATCCGGCTCCGGTTCCGGCTTCGCGTTCGGCATCCGAACCCCCTACGGATGGGACGCGTTGGCCGGCGCGGACACGGTGATCGTGGCGGCAGTGCCGCAGGAGTGCGTCGACCACGACCTCGAACTGCCCGCCGATTTCCTGGCCGCCCTGCGCGCCGCGGCCGACGCCGGCGCGCGGATGGTCTCGCTGTGCACGGGCGCGTTCGCCCTGGCCGCCGCCGGCCTCCTGGACGGACGCCGGGCCACCGCGCACTGGGCGCACACCGAGGATCTGGCCCGCCGGTATCCGAACGTCACCGTCGACGACAGCGTCCTCTACGTCGACGACGGCACCGTGCTCACCAGCGCCGGCATGACCGCCGGCCTCGACCTGTGTCTGCATATCGTGCGCGCCGACCTGGGCGCCCACATCGCCAACCTGCTCGCCCGCCGCATGGTCGTCCAAGCCCATCGCCCGGGCGGCCAGGCGCAGTTCGTTGACCTGTCCATACCCGCCACCGACGACGAGGGCCTGGCCCCCGTGCTGGCCTGGGCCGGCGCCCACCTGGACCGCCCGCTCACCGTCGAGGACCTGGCCCGCCGCGCCCGGATGAGTCCGCGCACCTTCTTCCGCCGCCTCCAGGCCGCCACCGGCACCACCCCGCTGCAATGGCTGCTCACCCAGCGCCTGGCCCGCGCCCAATCCCTGCTGGAGACCACCGACCTCCCCATCGAGCAGATCGGCGAACGTTGCGGCCTGGGCACCGCCGCCAACCTCCGCCACCACTTCGCCACCCGGCTCGGCGTCTCCCCCGCCGACTACCGCCGCGCCTTCAACACACCCGCGCCCGCACCCGCGCCGATCCGGATCGGCACCGACTCCGCCGCCTGACGCCCGCCCCGCGCCGCGCCGCCGGCGGGTGGACCGGCGGCGTACGGAGTGACAGGGTGGAGAGGTCAGCCATCCATCCATGTTCGTGGCGGAAGGTGGCGAAACGCCATGGCTGAACACCCACACGCCGCCCTGGTTCGCCGGGGCTACCAGGCGTTCGCACAGGGTGACCTGGGCACTCTGCGCGCGATGATGACGACCGACTGTACGCACCACGTCCCCGGCGACCACATGTTGTCGGGCGACTTCAAGGGTGTGGACGCGGTGCTGGGCTACTACGAGCGACTCGCGACGGAGACCGGCGGCAGCTTCCGCGTCGAGCTGCGCCATCTGTTCGTCGACGGTCGCGGCCATGTGGTCTCGGTGCACCGGGCCACCGGCGAGCGAGCGGGCAGGCACCTCGACCAGATGGGCGGCATCGTCTTCCGCCTCGTCGGCGAGAAGATCACCGACCTCGACGAATGCGTCGAGGACATGACGGCGGCAGCCGACTTCTGGGCCTGACACCCGAATCCGGGCCGGACACCCGGCTTCCGGACCCGGCTCCGACTTCCGGGCCGACCCGGCCCGGCTCACCCCACGTGTGGCTCACCCGAACCGTGACCCACCCGGCCCTTGGCGCACCCGACCCATGGCTCACCCGATCCGGAACGTCCCCCCGGGCGGAGCCGGCGACGGAATCGCCGTCCTGTCCGTGACGGCCGCCCCGTCGCGGGAGAACACCCGGGCCTCGATCCCGGAGAGCACGCGCGCCGGTGTCTCGTCGCAGGCGGTACGCCGGGCCAACTGGCTCACCGGCAGCGCGACCGTGGATGCCACCACGACGAGGTTGCCGAACCGCCGCCCGCGCAGTACGCCCGGCTCGGCCATCAACGCCACCTGGGGGAACACCGCGCGCAGGGTGGCCACTTGGGCGCGTGCGAAGTCGAGGTCGCCGCCGTCGGCGATATTGGCCGCGTACGCGCCGCCGGGCCGCAACACCCGGGCCACCTCCGCGGCGAACTCCCGCGACGTCAGATGCGCGGGCACCTGCGCCCCGCCGAACACGTCGGCGATCACCAGGTCGGCCGAATCGTCGAGGCGCGCCGCCAACTCCTCCCGGGCGTCGCCGGTGCACACCTCTATCGCCGCGCCCGCCGGCAACGGCAGATGCTCCAGGACCAGCGCGATCAACTCCCCGTCGAGCTCGACGACGGTCTGCGTCGAACCCGGCCGGGTGGCCGCGACGTAGCGGGGCAGGGTCAGCCCACCGCCGCCCAGATGCAGCACGTCGAGCGGCTCGCCGGGTTCGGCCGCGAGATCCACCACATGGCCCAGGCGCCGCGTGTACTCGAATTCCAGGTGCTCGGGCCGGTCGAGATCCACGTACGACTGCGGCGAATCGTTGAGCGTCAGCAACCACGCGCGGGGCAGGTCGATGTCGGGCATCAGCAACGCCGCACCGAGATCCGTCGCCCGCCCCACCGGAATGGACTCGGTCGGTTCCTGCTGGTCGTCGTACATGAATCGATTGTCTCGCAGCATGGGCGCCCTCCCCGCCGCCGCTCCGGGGTCGACTTGGCATGATCGACCCGGGAAGCGGCAAGAGACGCGGGGAGCGTCGCCGGCGACGGCGACGCCCCGGCACCCGATCGGCCATCACCAAGCGCAACCCCCGGGAGAACAGGCATGCGGTTCACCAAGCTCGGCCACGCGTGTGTACGACTGACCACGGACGCGGCCACCGTCGTGATCGACCCCGGCGCCTTCAGCGAGCCCGACGCGATGGTGGGCGCGGACGCCGTACTGATCACCCACGAGCATGTGGACCACGTGGTCCCCGACACGCTCCGGGCCGCCGCGGCGGCGAACCCGGACCTGGAGATCTGGACCAACCCGGCCGTCGCCGCCCAGTTCCCCGACCTGGGCGGTCGGGTGCGCGCCGTGACGCACGGCGACACGTTCGAGATCGGCGGCGCGCAGGGTCTGTCCGTGCACGTGTACGGCGAGAAGCACGCCGTGATCCACCCGGACATCGCCGTCATCGACAACGTCGGCTTCCTGATCGACGGCCGCGTCTTCCACCCCGGCGACGCCTTCACCGTTCCGGAGGAGGCCACCCCCACCCTGCTCGTGCCGGCCGGCGCTCCCTGGCTCAAACTCGGCGACGCCGCCGACTACATCCGCGAAGTGGCCCCGGAGCAGGCGTTCCTGATCCACGACGGGCTGTACAACGACACCGGCCTGGCCCTGGCCGAACGCCTCCTGACCCAACTGGCCGGCTCCGACACCCGCCCCATCCACCACCCGCGCCCCGGCTACACCACCACGCTCGCCACGAGCGGGTGAGCCGCGGCTGCGCGGCGGAGCAGCCGCGCTCAGCCGGCCCCGCTCCCGTCGACGTCAGCGTGTCGTGAGGGCGGTCACCGCGGTCGCGTACATGGTCGACTTGATCGCGCCGAGTGTGGCGCGGTCCTTGCCCGCCAGGGGGCGTACGCGGGTCGAGGCCGCGGCGACCAGGGCCGCCTCCTCGGCCGTGTCGTCCACCAGGCCGATCTCCCGGGCCTCGACGCCGCCGAAGCGTCGGCCGGTGGTCATCGA
Source organism: Embleya sp. NPDC127516 (assembly GCF_044765325.1). Taxonomy (NCBI): domain Bacteria; kingdom Bacillati; phylum Actinomycetota; class Actinomycetes; order Kitasatosporales; family Streptomycetaceae; genus Embleya; species Embleya sp. NPDC127516. The sequence goes on from NZ_JBIWJT010000006.1 coordinate 211,086, forward strand.
GGCGACGGCCGCGGCGGGGGTCGTCTTGCCCTGGACGAGCGCGGCCATGCCGGGCGAGAAGGGGATGCGGATGTCGACCTCGGGGAAGCAGAAGTAGCCGCGGTCGGCCCGCATGATCCGGAAGTCGTGGGCGATCGCGAACATCGCCCCGGCGCCGAACGCGTGGCCGTTCACCGCGGCGATCGTGGGCACGGGCAGCGTGAGCACGCGGGCCAACAGGGCTTCCACGTCGGCGACGTACGGGCCGAACTCGTCGGCGTGTTCGGCCAACCAGTCCAGGTCGAGGCCGTTGGAGTAGAACTTGCCTCGTCCCGTGGTCACCAGCACCGCCGGTTCGGGGTGTTCGACGACGGTGTCGAGCAGGGCGTCGACGGTCTTCACCCAGTCCGGCGCGAAACGGTTCTCCCCGTCGCCGAGGTCCAGGACGAAGACGTGGTCCTCGTGGCGCAGTTCGGGCATGGTCGGTCATTCCTTTCCGGAACCCGTCGTCCGCCCGCCATGCGGCGGCAGCGGCGGCGGGAGGGTGAGGACCGCGCGGACCGCGGCCTCCAGTCGTGCGCGGCTGTCGGCGCCGATCCGGGGGCGGCCGTCGGTGCACGGCCCGGTCAGTTCCCGGCGGAACACGGCCGTCGGCAGGTCGACCACGCACAGCGTCACCACTTCGACGCTCGGCCCGTCGGCCCGCCCCCACAACGCCCGCGCCAGTCGGGTGAGCAGCGCCAGAACCCGCTTGTCCAGCGCGAACATCGCCTCGGCCGATTCCTGCGGCAGGTCGGGGCCGAGCAGCCGATCGCGGTGGACGCCCATGAGCATCCGAGCCGCCTCGGGTCGCCGGTCGGCGAACGCCGCCGGCGCGCTCGCCGCGGCCAGCACCGCTCGGACGCCGCCGTCCGGGTCGTCGAGGCGCACCGCGTCGACGAGTTCGACCTGAAAGTCCAGGAAGTCGCCCGCGGCGCGCAGCCACACGCGCCCGAGCAGGACCGGCAGCGACCCGAACGCGTGATAGATCGCCCCGTTGGACACCCCCGAGGCCGTCGCGAGCCCCCGCACGGTGAAGCGCTCCGGCCCGACGTCGGCCACCAACCGCTCGGCCGCGTCCAGCAGCAGATCGAGATCGTGAACCCGAGGACGAGGCATGCCGGAACAATAACAGAGCATCTGCTCCATAACAGCTCTCCGCCGCCCCACCGCCCTGCCGGACGGCACACCGTGATCTCATGGCGACAGGCTCGGAGAACGGAAGTCACGACACGGAAACCAAGACGGAGAGTCGGCCCGTGGCCCACGCCCCCTTACCCGCGACGCCACATGTCGACCCGGCCGAAGCCCTCCCGCCGGCGCGGCCGTACAGCGCCCGCGACCTGGACGAAACACGGCAACTGCGCGAGCACAACGCCCACATCGTCACGCTCGACACCCGCCACGGCGCCGGGGCCATCCTCGAATCGGCCGTGCGCTCGGCCCGATCGGCACTGCGCGCCACCCTGATCGGCCCGGCCTCCCGCGACCGGCTGGCCGCCGTGGCCGAGGCACAACAGGTGGCCGGGTGGCTGGCCTTCGACGCCGACCGGCAGGACCTGTCCCGCCGCCTGAGCACCGACGCCGTGCATACCGCGCGCCGCGCGGGCGACCGCTCCGCCGAACACTTCGCGCTGTCCCAACTCGCCATGCAGGCCATCCACCTGCGCCGCCCCGACCAGGCACTGGGCATCTGCGCGACCGTCCTGGCGGACGACCTGCCGCCCGGCGTACGGACCCTGTTCGTGATGCGCCGGGCACGGGCGCTCAACCAATACGGGGAGCACGCCAAGGCGCTCGACCTCATCCACGAGACCCACAGCCGACACCTGCAAGGCGCCGGTCCCCGCGATCCGGCCTGGGCCTGGTGGCTCGACACGGCCGAGATCACCTGGCACCACGCGATGATCCACGCCGACAACGGCCACTGGACCCGCGCGATCCCCCTGTTCGAACAGGCCGCCGCCGGACGCATCCCCGGCAGCCGCACCGCCCTCAACGACCACGCCTACCTGCTGCACGCCCTCGCCCGAACCCGCACCTGGCCCGAGGCCGCCACCCTCCTGCACTCCCGCATCCTCCCGGCCCACTCCACCATCGCCTCCCCCCGCATCACCCACCTCCTCACCCGAACCGCCCGTTCCCTCACCACCCCACCCCCGGCCCACGACCTCTCCCACACCCTGACCACCACCCTCGGCCTCACCCCCGCGCCCGCGCGCGCCGTCGGCCGCACTCGGCGCGACCCAAAGCCCGATCTCTCTCGCCTCCAGCGCCTGCGCCCGGTCCACCGGACCGTAGGTCCCGGGGAGCCGGCATTCGAAGCCGACGCCGGTGAGGGCCCACCACGCACGCACGTCGGCGGGTAGCTCCACGCCCGCCTCCCGCGCGAACGCGTCGAGAAGCTCGGCATCCGCGGCGGGCCGGGCCGGGGCTCTCCGAATATGGCTCTCGAGCCATGCGTCGATGCGATCCCACGATGTCCGAACGCCATGCTCGATCAAGGTCACGGCCCGCACCTTCGCAGAGGGTCCCGACAGCCGCGTGACGGGCGTGCCTTCGGGGGTCGGCGCCGGGGCGGACTCCGGGGTGGTGGGAGGGGTTCGGGTCAGACGACGCGGATGTCGTGGTTGTTGGGGGTGGTGAAGGTCATCAGGTCGGCGGCTTCCGTGGTGAGGGCGGACTCGGTGGCGGGGGTGAGGGGGCGGAAGGGTTGGATTTCGAGGGTGAGGGGTGGGCCCGCGGGGTTGGTCGTGGCGGCCGGGGAGCCGGGCGAGACCGGTTTGCCGGCTCGGGTGAGGCGCCACATGCCGGCGACGAAGCCGTCCACGAGGAAGGTCGCGCGGATGATGCCGTTGACGGTGAACAGGCGCTTGCGGTCCTCCTCGGACATGATCCGGGTGCGGTTGGCGTGGGAGAGCAGGATGTTGTCGAACTCGGGGAGGAACCGGACCGCGGCCGGGGTGTCTTCGGGTGGGAGCGGGGCGTCGGGAAGGTCGTAGAGGTCACGGCCGGACTCGTCCCGGTACACGAGCAGGCTCGGGCGCAGGCGGTCGACCACCTCGCGCAGCCCGCCGAGGCCGGACCAGGCCTGCATGTCGGCCACCGTGGCCGGGCCGAAGGCGGCCAGGTAGCGCAGCAGCATCGCGTCGGGTGTCGATGTCGTCGACAGCGGGCGGCCCAGCCAGTGTTCGGCGGTCGTACAGGCGGATTGGCCGCTGCGGCCCCACAGCGCGCGAGGCGGGACCTGGACCAGCGGCGCCTGGCTGCGCAGCGCGTGTGCGAGCGCCTTCGGGTTCTCGCCGGGGAACAGTTCGCCGAGCGCGAGGCCCAGTCCCTTCGCCGTCAGCGCTTGCTTTTCCATCAACTCGCGTCCAGCGGCCACGAGTTCGCGAACGTCGACGGTCGAGTCGCCGAGGCCGTGCAGGACGTTCCGGTACAGGTCCGCGTCGTAGATCGACTGCACGACGGGCCGCAGCGCGAGGCAGTCGTCGGCGGTCACCAGGTGCACCGTGCCGCGCATCAGGCCGAGCCGCACCACCCGGCGCTCGGTCAGCAGGTCGGCCAGTTCCGTCGGCCGGAAGTCGGCGAGCCGGGTCCACAGGCCGATGTACGGCGGGTGCGGCGCCTGCGCCTGCATGCCGACCAGGTGCGTGATCGCCGCCTCCGCCGAGATCGCGTGCCGCCGGGTCAACAATTGGCGTTCGAGCAGCACGCGGTTGAGCCGGCGGGTGCTGAGGGTGGTGATCTCCATGCGCCCAGACTAGGAGCGAATGCGGTCGGAAACTTGCCTCATTCGACGTCACCCTGAAGACATGGACTCGTTGGAGAGTACGACCCGCCTGCTTCGTCTGTTGTCCCTCCTGCAATCCCGACCCGAGCCGCACGAGCGCGCCGACGACCCCGATCGCACCGACCGACCCGACCCCGCCGGCCACTCCGAAGCACCCGTCTGGACCGGCCCCCGCCTCGCGGCCCGCCTCGGCGTCAGCCCGCGCACGCTGCGGCGCGATGTACGGCGACTGCGCGACGCGGGTTATCACGTCCGCACCGCGGGCTCGTCCGGCGGCTACCGACTCGACCCGGGCGGCCCGTTGCCGCCGCTGCTGGACCACGACGAGGCGGCCGCGATCGTCTCCGGCCTGCGTACCGCCGTCGGCGGCACCGTCGCCGGGATCGAGGCGACCTCGGCCCGGGCGCTGGCCAAGCTGGAACAGGCGCTGCCGACCGGCCTTCGACAGGACGTGGGCGCGCTCGACGCGGTCACCGTGGTGCTGCCGGTGGCCGGTGAGACGGTGGCGCCCGCCGACCTGAGCACGATCGCGACGGCGTGCCGGTCCGCCGAGACGCTGCGCTTCGACTACCGCACCCACGACGGCCGTGAGGGTGTGCGCAGCGCCCAGCCGCACCGGCTCGCCTGTACCGGACGTCGCTGGTACCTGCTGGCCTGGGACCTCGACCGGGACGACTGGCGGACCTATCGCGTGGACCGGATCCGGCTGCGCACGCCGAACGGCCCGCGGTTCGAGCCGCGTCCGCTTCCGGACGAGGACGTCGTCGCGTACATGTCGGCGGGCATCTCCACCCGCGCCTACCCGCACCGCGCGAGCGTGCTCCTGCGGGCCGCCCCGGAGGTCGCCGCGGCACGGATCGGCGCGACCGACGGTGTGCTGGCGGCGATCGACGCGAACACGTGCCGGTTGACCACGGGATCGTCCTCGATCGACACGTTGGCGTTCCGCCTCGTGCTCCTCGACCTGGACTTCACCGTCGAGAGCCCACCGGAACTCGTGTCCCGGATCGCCGAGTTGGGCCGACGCTGGACCCGGGCGGCGGCCGGCTGAGCGCCGAAACCCGGGACGGCCACAGGCCCGAGGTGCCCGGTCACCCGACGACGGCCGCAGGCCCGACGGGCTCCGGCCCCCGCCCGGAAACCCGCCCGAGCCCGCGGCTCGCCTCAGGAACCGACGCCCGGCTCACCGTGCTCCGCCGCAAGTCGCTTGGGCGCGGTGAGCCGCCACGCGTCCACCACCATCGCGCGCAGTTCGTCCTCGTCGTCCACCGCCGACAGGTGCACGCGGATCCAGTTGCCCGTGTCGTCGTGCCCGTCGCGCAGGAAGAACTTCTCCGGCTCGGCCCGGATCAGCTCGGCGCGCTCCTCGATCGGGCACTTCATGCCCATCGACGCGTCGTCCTCGCCCAGCCAGACGAAGATCTTGCCGGCGACCCGAAACGTGGGCATGCCCCACGCGAGCTTCTCGGTCGTCGAGGGCAACGCGAGCGCCAGTCGACGCACGTCGTCCGCGGTGGCTGCCATCGCCTTACCTCCATCAACCCGTTCCCCCGGCCCGCCCGCCGCCGAGGACGCCGACTGCCGCCCGGTCCGGGCGGGTCGGCCGTGCCCGCGACAGGGCCGACGGCACGCGACGGTCGCTCCGACGACCGACTCGCACCCTATGTAAACGACCCGACACCGGCCCGCCGAGCGCAAGAGGTGTCGCACTTTCTTGACCACTCGTTCTCGAATGTTCTAGAGTCGCCCTCGTGGCCAGGACCAAGGAATTCGATCCCGACGCCGCCTTGCAGGCCGCTCTCGAACTCTTTTGGGAGCGCGGCTACGAGGCGACCTCGATGGCGGACCTCGTGGCTCGCCTCGGCATCGCCCGAGCGAGCATCTACGCGACGTTCGGCAACAAACACGACCTCTACCTCGCGGCGCTCGACCGCTACCGCGAGAGCCGCAACCCGGAGCTGTTCGAGGAGTTGTCCCAGCCGGGCCCGGTACTGCCGGCCGTCCGGGCACTCGTCGAGCGGTTCGCCCGGCAGGCGTGCGAGGAGCCGACCCGGCTGCGCGGCTGTTTCCTCACCAACACCGCCGCCGAGCTGGCCGCGCACGACCCGCGCGCGGCGCGGATCGTCGAGCACGGCTGGAGTCAGATGGAGACCAATCTGACCGTCGCGCTCACCCGGGCCAGGGCGCAGGGCGAGCTGGGTCCGGATCGGGACCCGCAGGCCCTCGCCCGCTTCCTGCTGGTACTTCTGCAAGGAATGCGCGTGGTCGGCAAGGCCGGCCCCGACTCGCTGCGCCTGCGGGACGCGACGCAGCAGGCGTTCGCCCTGCTCACCTGAACAGCCCCCGAACGGCGCGGCACTCGTCGCACCACCGGACACGCACGCCTTGATTCCAGAACGATCGATCTGTAAAAGCTGACGGCGACGGGGGGTACCGGCATGACAGGTCTGACCGGAATGGCCGGAAGCAGAGGCACGGACAGGGAAATGGACACGGAAACGGCTACGAGAACGGCCCCGACCACGGGCCTCGGCTCAAAGAGCAACACGAGCACACTGGCCCCCGCCCCCGTCCCCTCCCCCGCCTCGGCCCCACGCGCCACCCTCGCCTTCGTCCTGCTCGGCACCGTGCAGGCCACGCTGATCTTCACCATCACCATCATCGGTGTGCCATTGCCCGACATCGGCCGGGAATTCGGCCTGGGGTCGGCCGATCTGGTGCTGGTCAGCGCCGCCTACGGGTTGCCGTTCAGCGGACTGCTGTTGTTCGGCGGTCGGCTCGCGGATCGGTACGGCGGGCGCCGGATGTTCACGACGGGCCTGGTCGTGTTCGGCCTCGCGTCCATGGTCGCCGCGTTCGCGCCGGGCTTCGCGGTGCTGGTCGCGGTGCGCTTCGGGCAGGGCCTGGGGGCGGCGTTGACCGCGCCGGCCGCGATGGCGGTGCTGCGCGCGGTGTACCCCGAACCGGGCGCGTATCGGCGGGCGATGGCGACCTGGGGCGGCCTGTCCGTACTGGGCGCCGCCGCCGGCAACCTGGCCTCGGGCGTGCTCACGACGTGGGTGTCCTGGCGCTGGATGTTCGTCGTACCGGTCGCCGTGGCCGTCCTGGGTCTGCTCCTGACGCCGCGTCTGCTGCCGGCCGGGCGCCCCCCGTTCGGCGAGGCCGCCGACGGGACGGCGGCCCCGTCCGGCCGTCGCCCCGGGCTCGACCCGATCGGCGCGATCCTGGCCACGGTCGGCATCACCGTCACCGGGTACGGCCTGACCGTGACCGGCGACCACTCGTGGGCGTCGGCGGCCGTACTCGTCCCGCTCGGCGTCGGCGTGAGCCTGCTCGTCGCGTTCCTGACAGTCGAGCGCCGGGTGACCGATCCGCTCCTGCCGCCGGGCTTCGTCGGCGATCCGCGTCGGATCCTGGGGCTGGTCGGGGTACTGCTCGCGGCGACCGGCACCGGCCTGATCAGCTTCCTGATCTCGCTCTACCTCCAGCAGGGACGGGACTGGTCGCCGCTCGCGACGGCAGGCGCGTTCGTACCGTTCACCCTCGCGCTGATCGCGACCGGTCGCGCCGCCGGCCCGCTGATCACCCGGTACGGCCCGGGCCGCGTCACCGTGCTGGGACTGCTGATCGGCGGCGCGGGCCTGCTCCTGCTCGCCCGCCTGGACGACCGCAGCCGTTACGCCCTCGACCTCCTCCCGGGCCTGGTCCTGCTCCCCGTCGGCGCCGCCCTGATCTTCGCCGGCACCGCCGTCCTGGCCACCAGGGATATACCCGTCCACCAGGCGGGCCTGGCCGGCGGCGTGCTGAACACCGCGATGGAACTGGGACCCACCGTCGGCCTGGCCGCGCTGATGTCGGTGGCCGCGACCCGCGGCGACGTGATCGTCGGCTACGCGTGGGCCTTCGGCACGGCCGGAGCGGTCTTCCTCGTGGCGGCCCTGGCGGCCCTCGCGGCCTTCCGCCCGGCCCGCGGCCGGGACCACGACCGGGCCCCCGACTGGAACCACGACCGGGCTCCCGACTGGGACCACGACCACATCCCGGAGCCCGACCCGCAACGCACCTGACCGGCGGAGCACCCGCACCCGTCGACTCCCCGACCCACTCACCACCCACACAACCCGCAAGACTCTGGAGACCCACCATGTCCGCACGTTTCACTGCCAAGACCGTCCTCGTCACCGGCGCCGGCTCGGGTGGCGGCCGGGAGGTCGCACTCGCCTTCGCCCGGGAGGGCGCCGCCGTCGTGGTCGCGGGCCGCGGTGCCGCGCCGCTGGCGGAGACCGTTCGCCTGATCGAGGCCGAAGGCGGCCGCGCCGCGGCCGTCACCGCCGACGTCACCGACTCGGCGAGCCTGGCCGCGCTCGTCGCCCGCACCGTCGAACTGTTCGGCGGCCTCGACGTCGCCGTCAACAACGCCGGTGTGATCCTGGGCATAGGCCCGCTCGGCGACGTCGACGAGGCGGACTTCCGGGCCGTCCTGGACGTCAACGTGACCGGCACCTGGTTGTCGATGAAGCACGAGATCGGCTACATGCGGGCCAACGGCGGCGGGGCAATCGTGAACATATCGTCCAACCTCGGTGCGCACTCCCGGCTGGCCAATGTCGGCGCGTACGTCACGTCCAAGGCCGCCGTCAGCGCGCTCACCCGCAACGCCGCGCTGGACCACATCGGTGACGGTATCCGGATCAACGCGGTCAGCCCGGGTCCGCTGGACACCACCATGTCGCTGCGTCCGGGTGAGACCGAGGCCGGCCGGGCGGACCGGATGAAGGTCGAGAACCCGTCCGGTCGGATCGGCACGCTGACCGAATTCGCGGCGGCCGTCCTGTACTTGGCCTCCGATGAGGCCGGATTCGCGGTCGGCACCGACCTCGTCCTCGACGGCGGCGCATCGGCCTGACCCAGTTCGCCCCCGCCCGCTCCGAGCTCCGGCCCGGCCGCCGTCCCACCGACCCGGCCGGGCCGCCTCGGCACGCTCCGGCACTGCGCTGCGCTCTGCACCCGCGATCGCGCGCGCCCACACGCGACCGTCCCCCTGCCCGCGCCCATGCCCGCGACCGTGCCCGCGCCGTGAAAATCTCCCGCGCTCCGGCCGTCGAAGACCCGAGAGCGCCACAGGGCCGAGGGAGACCGTACGCCCGAGACGCCACGCCGGCCATGCCGGCCACAAACCGTCCCCGCGGGCCGGGCGGCGCATCAGCCCGCCGCCGGCACCACCAGGTCCAGACTCGGCCGGATCGCCGCGAACGCCCGCTCCACATGCTCCGCCAAGCCCGGCCCCGCCCCCTGCTCGGTCCATGCGCGCTGCGCCCAGTGCCACGCCGCGATCATCGTGTCGAGCGACAGGTGCACCAGGATCCGGTCCGGCGCGGCCGGACCGAGCCGGTCGATGACCGTGTCGACGGCGGCGTCGCTGGTGTCCGCACAAAAGCGCAGGCTGTGCGCGTTCAGGGCGGGCGTCGCCTCGGCGATCCGTCGACTGGCCGTGAACCGGTCCGCCCAGTCGTCGGGCATGGTCGCCAGGGTGTCCGTCAAGGCGGCCTGGTGGATCGCCAGGAGAGACCCTCGCAACGGGCGTTCGGCCAGGTCGGCGAGATAGGCGGACCACAGTTCGCGCTCCGGGGCGAGCGCCACGTCCTCCTTGGACGCGTAGGTGCGAAAGAACGTGCGCTTGGAGACCTCCACCGCGCGCACGATCTCGTCGAGCGTGGTCGCGTCGAAGCCCTTCTCGGTGAACAGTTCCAGCGCGGCTTGGGCCAACGCCTGCCGCGTGCGCAGCTTCTTGCGTTCCCGGAGCGGCAGTTCGGTGGTCATGCGGGCCAGCCTACCTCGATTCGCCTATCGGCCGCTAAAGCCACTTGTACGCAAACGCCACTCAGTGGCACAGTAGGCGTCTCCCATCCACCTCCGCACAGGAGCCATCACCATGCGCGCCCTCGTCATCGACCACACCGCCCCCGGTCACCTCACCCTCGCCGACGTGCCGGACCCCGAGCCCGCACCGCACGAGGCGCTCGTGCGCGTGCGGGCGATCTCGCTCAACGCGGGCGAGGTCCACTTCACCGTGCCGTTGGGCGAGAACGGCACCGTGCCCGGCTGGGACGCGGCCGGCGTGGTCGAGCGCGCCGCCGCGGACGGTTCCGGGCCCGCGGCGGGAACGCCCGTGACCACGCTCGGAGACGGCGGCGCGTGGGCCGAACTGCGCGCGGTGCCGACGAGTCGGCTCGGTGTGCTGCCCGAGGGCATGCCCGCAGCGTTGGCCGCGCCGCTGCCCGTGGCGGCGCTCTCCGCGTTGCGGGCGCTGCGGCGGATCGGTCCGATCCTGGGTCGACGGATCCTGATCACCGGCGCGGGCGGCGGGGTGGGCCGGTTCGCGGTGCAACTGGCCGCGCTCGGCGGCGCCGAGGTGATCGCGGCCACCGGGAATCCGGCCCAGGCCGACGATCTGCGCGCGCTCGGCGCCGCCGAGGTGCTCACGGACGGGCTCCCGTACACGACCGCGCCGGTGTACGGCGTCCTGGACAACGTCGGAGGACCGCACCTGACCGCCGCGTACGACCTGCTGGCGAGTGGCGGAACGCTGGTCGCGCTCGGCCACGCGTCGGGAGTGGGCGAGGAGTTCGCGTTCGGCGCGCTGTTCGGGAACGAGGGTCGGCACAACCGCTCGCTGGTCACCTACTACCTGCTCGACGACATCGAGGGCATCGACGCCGATCTGGGTTGGCTCGCCGCCCGGACCGCGCGCGGCGACCTCGACCCGCAGATCTCCTGGCACGACTCCTGGACCAAGATCGCCGAAGCCGCCGAACTGCTCGCCGACCGCAGGCTCGGCGGCAAGGCGGTCCTCGACGTGACTTCCTGAGAGCCGGCGGCCCGGCCCGTGACTTCATGAGGGCCGGCCGGCCCCGTGACGACCGGCGACCCGACCCCGTGACCTCGTGAACACCGGCGGCCCGACCCCGTGACGTCGTGCGGCCCGGAGCCCGGCCCCTACTTGCGCTCGAGGATCGGGGCCAGGGCTTCGGCGGTCTCCTCCGGCCGCATCGCGTAACTCATGTGATCGCCCGGGAACTCGGTGACCGGCAGGTCCAGGCGCTCGGCGAGCAGCGCCGTGGTGCGGTAGAGCAGCGTCTGGACTCCCTCGGCTCCGACCGCCGTCACCAGTGGGGCGCCGCGCAGAGCGGTGAGGTCCGGTTCGAAGCGGCTGAACGCGCGCAGTTCGCAGGAGAAGTTGAACTCCACGTTGGCCTGCACGCGTTCGAGCAACTCCCGGATCGACGCCGGCATCTCCGCCGCGGGCTCGGGCGGGGCGGCCACCCCTAACAACGCGCAGAGTTCGTCCATCGCGGCCCTCGCACCGGCGGTCACGAACAGGTCGCACACGGCGTCGAACCTCGCGTGCCACTGCTTCGGTTCGGGCAACATGCCGAGCACGAGCGGCTCGTGGGCGACCAGCAGTTCGACGCGCTCGGGATGACGGGCGAGCAGGTCGAGCCCGATGGCGGCGCCGGTGCTGCTCCCGAAGATCGCCGCCGGTTCGGCGGTGAGCTCCCGAAGCAGCCGGAACGCGTCGTCCGTGTGCTGTTCGACCCGCAGCTCGACCCGCTGCTCCTCGGGCGGACCGGTGAGCCGGCTCCGGGAGTTGCCGCGTCGGTCGTAGGTGACGACCGTACGGCGGTCGGCGAAGCGATCGGCCAGCCCCGCGTACAGGGCGGTGTCACCGTTGCTGCCGTTGATCATCAGCAGGACCGGCCCGGAGCCGCGCACCTCGTAATAGAGGTCGGCTCCGGGAACGGCCAGGGTGCCGGAATTCATCAGATCTGCCTTCCGTACGAGAACCCCTTACAGACCAACGCTACGGATGCCACCGACGCCCCGTCCGGCGAACCGACTTTCCCACCCGGACCCGATCGCGGCCCGCTCCCGGCCGATTCCTCACCACACCGGGACCTGTCGAGGCTTGTGCCCAGAGCTCGTCCAGGCCCTCCATCTCGACGATCAGGCCGCCGTCGTCGATACTGCTTTCGCCATGCCGGCTCCTTGCGGGTGAGAGTGGCTCAAGGCTCGCCCGGCACGGTCGGGGCGCTCGGCGGGATCGCGGGCGCGGCACGTCGTCCGTCGCCCACGACCAAGGACCGCCGACTTCAACGGCTCTTGTACGCACCGCCGTTGACGTTCAACACCTGGCCCGTGACGTGCCTGGCGGCGGGTGAGGCGAGGAACGCGACGGCGCCCACGATGTCCGCGGGCGAGCCGGCCCGCCGGACCGACGTCGCGGCGACCAACCGGCCGCGCCGCTCGTCGGTGAGGTTGTCCCGGAAGAACTCGGTGTCCGCGATGTAGCCCGGGGACACCACGTTGGCGGTGATGTCGCGCGGGCCGAGGGCGTCCGCGAGGCCGACGTTCCAGGCGGCCAGTCCGGCCTTGGCCGCGCCGTAGGAGCCGGACCCGGTGTCGGCGGCGATCGAGCCGATGCCGATCACCGCGCCGCCGGCGGCCAACCGGTCCTCGACCGCCCGGGTGGTCAGCGCGGCGCCGACCAGATTCGCGTCCAGATTGGCCCGGAACGCCCGGGCGAAGCCGGCCAGGTCGTCGGTCGCGCCGTGGTCGAAGTCGGTGTTGCCGCCCGCGTTGTTGACCAGTACGTCGATGCGCTCGGGCAGTTCGGCCACCAGTCGGGTCAGCGCCTCGGGGTCGGTGTGGTCGCAGACCAGCGCCCGGGCGCCGGTCTCCTCGGCGGCGACGGCCAACGGTTCCGCCCGCCGACCGGTGATCGTCACGGCGTCCCCGAGTGCGGCGAAGTGCCGAGCGACCGCGAGCCCGATACCGGTGCCGCCACCGGTGACGAGGATGTTGCGTGCCATAGGATGACCTCCATGTCTTTCGTTTAGATCTAAATTCAGGTCTGAACGTAACACCCGAAGGAGGCCCGATGGCAACCGAGAATCCCGAGGACCTGCCCGACGCCCGCACCGAGGCGGGCGTGTCGGCGGGTACGGCGAGCGTCCGGGACGGCGACGAACGGGTCGGACACAGCGTCGAGGAGATCGCCGCCGCGTGGGAGCGGGAGCGGCCCGGGACGCCGGTGTCCTCGATCGGGATCGTCACGCCGATCTGGCGCCTGGCCAAGCTGCTCGGGGACGACCGGCGCCGGGTGCTGGCCCGGGCCGGGGTGGACACCGCGACGCTGGACCTGCTCAGCGTGCTGCGCCGCAGTGGGCCGCCGTACACGTTGGGCACCCGCGAACTCGGTCGACGCTCGCTGGTCACCGCGGGCGCCGTTTCGCAGCGGGTCGCCCGCGCCGAACGCGAGGGGCTGGTCGTGCGGCGGCCCGGGCCCGGTCGTGCCCGGTCGGTCGAGGTCGAACTGACCGAGACGGGGCACGCGTTGGTCGAGGCGACGGTGGATCGGGTGCTGACCCGCGAGGCCGCGCTGATCGACGGGCTCACCCCCGATCAGCAGACGCAGCTCGCGGGTCTGCTGGCGATCCTCTTCCGTGATGTACAGCACCGGCTGGGCGACGACCGGCTCAGCCAAGTGGGTGACGAGCACGCCTGACCGGACCGCGCCCTCGAACGCCGCCGCCCCGCGCGCGGCGCCGTGGATCCGCCTACCCCCGCGCCCCTGTCGCCGCCACGCGCGCTCCCGGAGTCGTCGACGCCGCGTCCACCGGTCGCGTATCGGTCGACCCTCCCGTCACGTACGCGATCGTCTCCACGTCCGCCGGCGTGCACACCAGCACCGTGGTCTCCGGAGCCTCCGCCGGCACCAGCAGCGACATCGCGAACCGCAACGGCACACCTCGCGGATCCCGAACTCGGCCCGCCCGGCCGCCGTCGACCGCGCCGGACCGCTCGGCCTCCGCGAGCGCGGGTACGCGACCCGCCGCCCGCGATCCGCCGTCGGCCCGCGCCGCAGGCCCCCACACCCGCACGGTCCGGGCCGCGAACACGCCCACCGCGCGGCAGTGCCACCACGCCGCCAGATCCGGGCGCGCGGTGCGCAGGTCCGCCGTGATCGCGCGGTCGCGTGCGTCGTCGGGGCGGGTGCGCAGGTGCCGGACCAGGTCGAGCGCGACCGTCTCCCGCTCGGGGAACCCCGGCTCGTACGCCGGATCGGTCAGCAGCATGAGCAGCAGGTTGCGGCGCTCGGTCGGCACCGTGCGCGGGTCGGGCCAGGTCGCCCGCCAGGCGTCGTTCCAGGCCAGTACGTCCAGCGCCCGGTCCAGCACCAGCGCCGGGGTGGCCGGCCAGCTCTCGACCATCGCTCGGAGGCCGTCGGCCGGGGTCGTGCTCGGGCCGGCCGGTACGTGGAAACCGGCGAGTTCCAGGACGTGCCGACGCGCGTCGGCGTCCAGGCGCAGCGTCCGCGACACCGCTTCGAGGACCTGGCGCGAGGTGTCCACCCGGCCCTGTTCGAGCCACGTGTACCAGGCCACCCCGACCCCCGACAGCGCCGCGACCTCCTCGCGGCGCAGGCCCGGTGTCCGGCGGCGCGGCGATCGGGGCAGTCCGACGGCTTCGGGGGTGAGCAGTTCGCGATGGGCGCGCAGGAACCCGCCCAACTCGCGCCGGCGATCCGGCTCGTCCTCGGTGGCCATCGGCCCAGCCTATGACCGTTGGTCACCGTATGAACCGGAGCCTGCCCCGACCGCGGCGACGCCGCGAGGGTGGTGGATGTACCGATGAACGCCGCCGGCGCCGATCGGCCCGGCACACAGCCAAGGGACCCCGATACCGATGACCACCGAACCGACGACCGGACCGACCACGGGACCGACGACCGGATCGGCTGCCGGACCGGCTGCCGAACAAACAACCGGACAGACGACCGGACCGACCACCGAACCCGACCCCGCCGCCGCCGCCGCCGACATCATGTGGCGCCGCAGCAACGACTCGTCCACGCTCGCCACGCCCCGCGCGTTCCTGCGGGTCTTCGTGGAACCCGGCGACCTGGAGCGGGCGACCACGTTCTACGAGGAGCTCCAGGGCGTCGAGCGCGACATGTGGTTCACCTTCCGGGAGTTCGGCATCGCGCTCTCGGCGGTCGGCGGCTTCCTGCTGATCGAGGGCGAGGCCGAGACGGTCGAGCGGTTCCGGTCCACCACCGGCACCCTGCTCGTTCCCGAACTGGCCCCCTACCTCGAACGCCTGACGGCGGCCGGCGCGGAGATCACCGAGCCGCCGCGCCGCGTACCCACCGGCGCGGGCCTCACCGCGCGGCACCCCGACGGCACGATCGTCGAGTACGTGGAACACCGCCCGACGCCGGAAGGTCGCTGAACCACACCGGGCCGTCCGGGATCCCCCGCACGTGGTCTCGGCATCCGGATCCCGGCGTCACACCACCGCGCCGGCCTGCGGATCGGTCGGATACACCGAGATCTCCACCAGGTTCCCGTCCGGATCCCGCACGTACACGCTGTCGATCGGCCCCAGCGCGCCCGTCCTCCGCACCGGCCCCTCCTCGATCGGCACTCCGGCGCGGAGCAGGTCGGCGGTGATCGCGGTGAGCGGGGGTTCGGCGACGAAGCACAGGTCCGCGCTGCCCGCGGTGGCGGCGCGGGCCTTCGGCTCGAACTCGGCGCCCGCCCGGTGCAGGTTGATCTTGCCCGCGCCGAACCGCAGAGCGTGTCTGTCGTCGCCGAACGTCACCGGCTTCATGCCGAGCACTCCGGCGTAGAAGTCGATCGTGGCGCCGATGTCGGCGACGGTCAGCACGAGATGGTCGAGCCGTTCGATACGCATGATTCTCCCTCGACACCGTTCGCCCGTCGGGCCGGCGACCCGACGCCGGACCGGCGGGCTCCCCATCACTACCATCCGGTCGCCGGTCCTACCGGCTGCCGGCCTTCGTGTTCGCGAGCACGCGTTCGCACTCGGCCCACGCGGGGGCGCTGAGCAGCGGGCGGAAGCCGGTGAGCAGGTCGAGGAGGGCCGCACCCCAGCGCGCGTGGGCCTGCGGGTCGATCTTGACGATATCCAGTTCGTTGGCCGCGGTGAGCTCGGCGAAGTCGCGGCGCTCGGCCTCGGTGGGCCGGTAGGTCCGGCCGGTGAATCGATCCCGGAAGGTGCCGTCGACGAGCGTGCCGTGGCTGGCGGCCCGGTCGCAACTGGCGTAGAAGTACACGATGCGCTCGGCGTCCACGCCGATCCGGCCGGCGAGTTCGGCCCGGCGGTCGAGCGGGAGCAGCGCGGTCGCGAAGCCGTCGGTGCCGTAGAACGCGTGGCACTGGCCGGCGCTGCGCAGTTCGGGGCGGGCGCCCCAGGTCTCCAGCAGCGCCTCGACCCGGCTCAGATGGGCGAGCAGGGTTCCGCCGGGATGTTCGATGCGGTCCCCACCGAGCATGCGGATGTAGTCGACGATCATGTGCCACCCCTTGCCATGTAATGGGTCGGCGCCGATGGTTCGGTGGCCGCCCGATGACCTCGGGTTCACGATAGCGCTGACGGACCGTCAGATCCCAGGGGCTCCGGAATACACCTTGCGAGGTGTTCGGGTTCGGCCCGACGATCACAATGCGGGGAATGACGGCATGGTCGTCCGCTTTGTGGATAGCGTCGAGGTCTGCTGCGAACGAGTACGGAGAGCACCGTGGGACCGGATCAATTCTGTCTGGTGTTGTTGCGACGCATGAGCGATTACCAACCCGACCTGGTCGCCGACGCCGTCCGCGAGTTGGAGTTCACCCGCACGCGGATGCGCGAGGTCAACGCGCAATGGCAGCGCATGGTGCGCTCCCGCTCGGTCGGCGGCTCGGGCCGCGCGTACCGGGCCGCGCTCGGCGAACCGGCCGGCCGGGCCGAGCGCAGGATCGGGGATCTCACCGCCGACGCCCAGTGGTGGGTGTTGCCACTGTGGCCGGGGCTGCGTTTCGAGGTGCTCACCGGCCCCGACGGGCGGGTCTGGCAGGAATGGCTGGTCAGAGCCGATCCCGCCGGCATTCCGCCCGTCGAGACGGTGGCCGACCTGCGGCCGTGGGAGTTCGTGATCGGCGACGTCGCCCTCGCGTTCCCGCAACTGCGCCATGTGGAGGGATCGGCGCCGAGTCGGTGGGGGAGCTTGATCACCGAGGGTGCGGCGACCTACCGCCTGGACTTCGTCTGGGGCCTCCTCCAAAACGTCACCCGCCTCGACGCGGCAACCGACCCGACAACCCCGGCCGAGCAGGCGGTTTAGGTAGTCGGCGGACTACCTCGTCGTGTCGGCGGCCGTCGTCACGACGAACGCTCTCCCCGGCGGGGCCGGGGAGGTCGCGGCGCCGGTCGGGTGGGACGGGGTACCGACCGCCGCCGTCCGGGGCCCGCGCGCGCCTCAGCGGTCGAAGCGCACCCGTAGCGACTCCGGGCCGCGGAGCGCGGTGCCGAGCAGGCCCCGGATTCGGGTCGGCTCGGCGAGTCGCATCGTCGGCAGGCGTTGCAGCAGCACCTTGAGCGCGGCCCGGATCTCGGCGAGCGCCAGCCAGGTGCCCAGGCACACGTGCGGACCGTCGCCGAAGGCGAGCGTCGGCCGGACCCGACGGCCGATGTCGAACACGTCGGGGTCCGGGTAGTGCGCCGGGTCCCGGTTCGCCGCCGTGATCGCGAAGATCAGCGGTGTCTCCGCCGGTATGTCCAGTCCCAGACCCTGCCAGTCGCGGACCGGCGCGGGGCAGATCCGGGGCAGCAGTCCCACCGGCGGCTCCCAGCGCAGCGACTCCTCGACCGCCCACTCCAGTTCCGTGTCCGGGTCGGCCAGCACGCGGGCCAACTGCTCGGGGTGGGTGAGCAGTGCGTACAGGGCGTTGCCCAGGGCCAGGTAGGTGGTGTCGGCACCGGCCGGGAAGAGCAGCCGCAGGAAGGACAGGATCTCCTCGTCGGTGAGCCGGCGGCCCTCGGCCTCGGTGCCGGCCAGCGTCGAGAGCAGGTCGTCGCCCGGGTCGATCCGGCGGCGCGCGACGATCGGCGTGACGTACTCGGTGAACTCGCGCGACGCGCGCTCGGCCGCGTCCGGCGCCATCGGGAAGTGGAACAGGTCGACGGCCCAGCGGCGGAAACGTTCCTCGTCGTCGACCGGCAGCCCGAGCAGCCGGGTGATCACCTGGACCGGGTAGCCGTGCGTGAACTCGGTGACCAGGTCGGCCTCTCCACGCGCCTCGAAGCGGTCGACGAGTTCATGCGCCAGGGGTTCCAGGATCGCCTCGACCTGGTCGGTGACGATCTTGCGGCGGAAGGCCGGCACCACGAGCTTGCGGTTGATCCGGTGCTCGGCGCCGCGCATGCACTGGATGGTGTGCCCGAGCACGGGTTCGGTGGTCGCGGAGTAGATCGCGGCCGCGGGGAACGACTCCTCGTCCTTGAACGCCGCACTCACCAGATCGTGGGTCAGGAACATCACCGCGCGCGTCCCCAGAAACGGCACGAGCGCGTACGGCTTCCGCGCCCGAGCCGCCGCGATCAACTCGTGCGGGTTCGGAATGTCGTCGAAGGCGAAGTCGTATCCCTCGATGTCGAAGGGCGCGTCCAAGTCACGCACCACGGGCACATCGCTCATCCGGACTCCCCGGTCAGCCCTCGGCGTCGCATCGCAACCACCTGTCGTCGATGAGTGGTTGACGAATATTCGTCGCCGAAGTGACGTATATTCATTGACTCTAGGCATGACGTCGAGCGCGGACAAGAGGTCCTCATGGTTGCTTCGCCACCCACCGATCGGGTCGTGGCCGTCGTCGAGTTGATCGCCGCCGCCGCGCCGGTCGGGTTGAGCGTGTCGGAGGTGGCCGCGCGCCTGGACCTGAACCGGTCCACCGCGACCGCCGTGCTTGCCGCCTTGGAGTCGCCGGGGTGGGTGCAGCGTGGGGCCGATCGCCTCTACACGCTGGGGCCGGGTCTGCTGGCGGTCGCCGACGCGGTACACGCGCGGGTTCGGCCGCCGGACGATGCGGCGGAGGTGTTGGCGGGGCTCGCGGAACGGGTCGGCTGCGGGGCGGCGTTGTCCCTGGTCGGTACGGACCACGTGGTCTTCCTCGTGGTGGAGCCGGGTCCGGGACTGGTGCCGGCGGGGATCGAGGTGGGCACCCGGCTTCCGCTGCGACCACCCGCGGGCGCGTCGGTGATGCCGTGGCGGCCGGCTGCCGAACGGGCCGCGTGGCTCGCCCACGCACCGGAGTTGGCGCCGGCCCTGGACACGATCCGCTCCCACGGGGTCGCCGCGTGGCGCCCACGCACCGACTCGACGGAACTGCTGGCCGTCCTGCGGGACGTGGTGGGCCTCCTGGACGAACACCCGGGCCGAACCGCCCTCCGCGCACGCGTCCGCACCCAACTCGCCTCGATCAGCGCCCACCCGTACACGGACGCCGACCTGACCTCGGACGAACCCCTCCCCCTGAGCTACCTGGCCGCCCCCGTCCGCGACCCCCGGGGCCGCCCAACGCACGAGCTGCAAATCGGGCCCCTACGCAATGCCGTAGGCCCGACGGAGCGCCATACATACATCACGGAGCTACGCGCGACAGCGGCCCACCTCTCCACGATGGCCCACCCCCGGCACGTCGACGCCTCGGACTCGGGCCCACGCCGTTGAACGCTCGGTGACACTGCCATGATCCTCGTCATGGGTATCCGCATCACACCGGCCGAGGTGGGCGACTACCACCGGGTCCTGGCCGACCACCCCCGCTATTGGGGCAAACGCGATCTCCGATCGCTGCATCTACTCGCACTGGTACAGGAGTTCGGTGCGACCTGCCTGGTCGCCCGAGCCGAGGACGGTATCCGTGGGTACGTCTTCGGGTTCGTCACCCCGGAGGGCACCGGGTACGTGCACCTGATCGCCACGCGAGACGATGCTCGCGGAAGCGGTCTCGGACGTCGTCTGTATGCGGCGTTCGCCGAAGCGGCGGAACGTCAGGGTGCACGGCGGTTGAAGGCGATCACGTCGGTCGGGAACACCGGCTCGATCGCCTTCCATCGCAGCCTCGGCTTCGAAGCGAGGATCGTCGACGACTACAACGGCCCCGACCAGCCGATGGCCGTCTTCCACCGAGACCTGCCGTTCGACGCCTCGCCTTCCCAACCGACCGGCACTCGCTCGTAATTGCGCTCCGGGCCGTCACGGCTTGGGCCCTGAGGCATGTGCTCGCAGCAACTACCCGCGCCCGGGGATGCCTATGCGCGAAGGGCTGCGGTCAGGGCCACCCAGGAGGACGCGCCGACAACGAGGCACCCGACACTCGGGTCCTTCGAGTCACGGACCGGGACGACCGCAAAGCCCGGCGCGACCTCTACGCAGTCCCCTTGGTTGGCACTGTGGGTGCTCTTCCGCCACGCATAAGGCGTACTTGTCGCGTCGCGCCCGTCGGTGTGATTCAACTCAGGTCCTTCACGATGCGTGCAATGAAGTCGCAAGGATCGTAGACGGCTACAACGGCCCCGGCCAGGCCCGCCCACGCAAAACGCTCGACCGGGTAACCCCAGCCGAGCGCCTGCGTCTCTCGCAGCCCGATCAACCACGTGTTGCAACGACCCCTGGAATCCGCCAGTCGGGATGACGGGGCGTCAGGGGCACAGCTAGGCGCGGAGAGCGACCGAAAGAGCTGTCCACGCGGCCGGTGTGATCACGAGGTGACCGATACCCGGGTCCTTACTGTCGCGCACGGCCGTTGTCGAGTTGCAGCAGAGAGCCACTTCCACACATTCGCCGTTCGGTCCACTGTAGCTGGACACTCGCCATTTCCCTATTTGGCCATTCTGCACGAACGCTACCGCCCCTCGATCACAGTGAATCCAGTATGCGCTTCAGTCGGGCACGAGTTTCCGCCGGCCCTTCAGCCGCCGAGGAAAGAAGTTCGAAACTTTGGCGATAGCCATCCGTTTCTACTGTCTTTTCCATGAAAAGAGTGCTGGTTAGATTTTCGCAGTACACTACATCGCTATCCAGATCCGAAGGAAAGTGCAGCGTAACAAACGAACCGCTGACGCCGGCATGTGCCCCTACCGACAAAGGCAGCACTTGCAGGTTCACTCGTGGGTCTTCGGAACGAGTGATCAAGGCTTTGAGCTGTGCTCGCATCGTCTCCCTACCGCCCATCGGTGCCATGATGACCGGCTCCCAGAGAACCACGGAAAGACGCGTTGGCTCTTCTCCCGGTTTGGGATCGCGCCAAAATCGCTCCTGCCGTTCCTGTCGCACCTTTACGAAGGTTTCGACACTCTCGGGTTTGGCAGCCGCAGGGTTGACGCCTGTGATCGCGCGGGCATAATCCGGAGTCTGAAGCAGACCGGGAACCAGGACAGTTTGCCAAGTGTGGACTTCGCTCGCCTTGCGTTCCAAGTCCAGATAATCGGCGTAGGCCGGTGGCAACGTGTCGTCATACGTCCACCACCAACCGGGTGCCGTGCTGCCTTTTGCCAGCCCCTCCAGGTGAGAGCGCAGGGTTTCATCATCCACGCCGTAGAGATCAAGCAAGTCCCGGACGTCGCGGGTACGCACGGGAACGTGCCCGGTTTCCATCCGGGAGATCTTGGCGCGTGAACATTCGAGACACGCTGCCGCCACGTCGGCGGACACGCCGGATTCGTCCCTGAGCCGCCGCAACTGTGCGCCCAGGTTGCGTCCTTGCACCGTGGGCCTACGCGGGATGTAGCGCTCTGCCGCTGTCATGCGCTCAGTCTCTCGCTTCCGTCTTGCACTGCCTACCGTGATCCAATCCGTGCAACCTTTTCTCCAGCAAGGTTGCATCACTGACGCTTGCGGGTGCACGCTACTCAAAGCGACATCACCGACACTCACTGGTGATCTTGGGAGTCGGCCGCGCCCTGTCGCGCGGCCGATCCGTCGCGCCTTGAACTGCCCCGGCGTCGGTCTCGGTCGCGTGTGGTCCCGGCGCCGGGGCGTGTGCTCTTGCAAGGGAGTGGCATGACGAAGTCGATGCATCCGCCCGGTGGGGTGCGGACGTTGAGCGTGGATCAGTACGCCATTCGGCGGTGGATCATCCGTCGGGTTCGTGCTCGGTATCCCCGGTTGGTCGTTCGGGGTGCACCCTGCGGACGGTTGTTGTGAGCTGTGGAGCGGGCTTCGTGGTCGGCCTGGACGGGGAAGCCGTGCCGATCGTCGTGGCACGGGAGTTGCCCCCGCGAGAACGGCCCGGGCCCCTGCGCCACTCCGTCGGCGACTGGGTCGCACCGCGCCCCGGGCTCGGCCACGACGCCCATCCCGCCGGATGCGTCGAACGGGCCGAGGACTCCGCCGGGCTCGACAACGACCAAGTGGTCATGGTGTGTCCACCGACCGGCATGCCGTACCTGCTGAAGGGCTCCGAGTTGTACCGGGTCAAGTCGCCACGTTGACCCTCATGTTCGCCCCGCCCGAATGTTTGGGAAGGACACCGGGCGGGGTCCGCACCATCCGAGCACTACCGACGCGCAAGGTGGGGCACATGGCAGACGACGACTACGAAATCACAGGTGGGAACGAGAACTGCTCGCACGAGTGGTGGCACTGGTCGGGGGAAGACCGCTGCCGAAAGTGCCCGGCGGTCCGCAGGAAGAAGTAGACGATCGGCCCCGTGACCGAAGCGAAAGGCAACCCATGGAACGCCGCTGGACATGGACCGAACTACCCGACACGGTCCGGGCGGACATCGAGACGGTCACGGGGCCCGTACGCACCGCGGAACCACCCGGCGAGGGCCTGACATCACCCTTCACGGCCGTGCTGCGAGCCCCCGGACGCCGGGTGTTCGTCAAGGGCACGCCAACCACGAACGGCAAGGCTCTCGACCACCAACGACGAGAGGCATTGGCCGCCCCCTCGGTCGGCGGACGTGTCGCCCCGACCCTGCTCGCCCACCTCACGCCGCCCGGCTGGGACGTACTGCTTTTCACGCACGTACAAGGCCGCTACGCCGACGTCTCCCCCGGCGGATCCGACCTGTCGCCCCTCGCCTACGCGTTGAGCCGAGCCGGCCGCGTACGCCCGCCGCACGGACTCGCCCTGCCCTGTCTCGCGGACCGTTGGGCCGAACACCTCACACCGACCGAACGCGCCCTCCTCGGCGGAACACACCTGCTGCACACCGACCTGAACCCCTGGAATGTGCTCATCGAAGACGACAGTGCCGGCGGACGCGCCTACTTCGTGGACTGGGGGATGTCCGCCATCGGTCCCGCCTGGGCCGAACTCGCGTACGTATACCTGCTGTTGCTCTGGTCGGAACACACCACCGAATCCGCACACGCGTGGCTGCGCGAATTCCCGGCATGGCGCGCGGCATCCAACGCCGGCATCCGCGCATTCGTCACCGGGGCGACGGCGGAAGCCAACGCCCGAGACCTACCCGACCAAGCCCAGCGATGGAAATCGCTACTCGCCCGGTAACGACCCCGTCGTGACCCACACATGAAAGAGCCCCGGCGACCGCTGGAACGGTCCCGGGATCGGCCGACAGCTTACGAGGAGCTGACGACGTGACCCACTTTATCGCTGCCGTTTTCGGATGGCTGCGCCGACGCCGCACCCCGCCGACGCCGGACGGGCAGCCCGCCCGACCTACCGCGCCGAAGCGCCCCCGACCGAGCCGTCCCGCCAACCCGAAGCCGCAGACCCACCCCCAGTGGCGCACCTTCGTACCGCCTGCCCTTTCCCCCGCCATCGACGACGGCCCGCCCGTGCAGGACTCGGCGACGGTCGTCCCGCCGTACCTGATGACGCCCCGAGAAGTCGCCGAGCGCAGGCGCAGGATCGCCGAAGCCGGACAAGCGCACCTCGCCGACGCAGTCCCCGGATGCCACCCCCGACCCGCGTCCCACCGCCGCCCCCGCCCGGCCCGTGGCGCGGGGGCAACAGCCTGATCCCCGCCCCGCCCTACCGCTGACACGACGGACGCGCACGCCGGTCCCGAGTCCCACCCGGGGCTCCGGACCGGCAGTGCGTTCCGGACCGACGCGCGATCTCACGCGACCCGCTGCGCCACGCGCGTGTCGACGTCGTCCTCCCTGGCCGTGGGCAGATCACGCTGGTGGGCCATCGGCGAGAAGAGCAGAATCAGGGCCGCGGCCGGGATCGCCGCCGCCATCACCCAGACCGTGGGACGGACCCCGATCGTCGAGCCCAGGGTGCCGGCCAGGACCGCGCCCAGCGGGATCGTGCCGTAGTTGACGAACTGCATGCTCGCGGTCATCCGACCCAGCAACCGCGGCGGGCAGTAGCGCTGTTGGAAGCCCGCCTTGATCACGTTGCCCGCCACGACGCCGGCCACCATCGCGAAGTTGCCCACCATGAACAGCACGAGCCGTACGCCCCCACCGGTCAGCGGCACCAGCAGGACAAGCACCGGCAGGCCCAACTCGAACACGATCGTGGCCCGCGCGGTGCCGATCCGCGCCGCGACCCGGCGCCCGACGAACGCCCCCGCGACGCCCCCGAGCGAACCGATCGCGATCAGGCCGCCGACCACGCCGGGGCTGACCCCCACGGTCCGGACCAGGAAGACCACTTGGATCGATTGCAGCCCGACCAGGCCGAGATTGGACGCGCCACCGAACAGCGCGAACGTACGCAACCACCGGTCGTGCGCGACCAACCGCAGGCCCTCGCCGATCTCGCGCACCAGCGAACGTCCGGTCCCCGAGTCGGCCGCCCCGGCCGCTCCGGCCATCCCGCCCGGCTCGTGCGGCGGTTCGCGGTGCCGGATGCCCAGCAGACACGTGAACGAGGTCAGGAACGTGCCCGCGTTGACGAACATCCCGTTGACCGCGCCCACCAGTTGCGCGATCAGGCCGCCCGCACCGACCCCCGCGATCTGCGCGGCGGACGCGCTGCCGTGCAACTTGCTGTTGCCCTCGGCTTGGTCGGCGGGCCCCAGCAGGCTCGGCAGGTAGGCGGTGTACGCGGTCTGGAAGAAGACCGCGGACACCCCGGTCGCGAGCGTGATCGCCAGCAGCAGGCCGACACTCGACAACCCCGCGAAGTGCGCCAGTGGAACCGCCAGGAACAGCGCGCAGGACGCCGCCGCGGCGCCGAGCATGATCGGACGTCGCGCTATTCGGTCCACCCACACGCCCACCGGCAGCCCGATCAGCAGCCACGGCAACCAGGCCGCCGCGCTGAGGAGGCCGACCTGGAACGTGCTCGCGTCCAGCGTGGAGACCGCGATCAGCGGCATCGAGACGCTGGTGACCGAGGCGCCGAACTTGCCCGCGGTCTCACCGAACCACAACAGTCGGAAGTCGCGGTGCCGGCGCAGCAGTCCACTCATGTCGGTTCCTGGGATCGGCGCGGAAGGGCCTGGTACTGCAGCACCACCGTGATCGCGCCGGGCTGCTCCGGTGCTTGCGTGTACTCGCTCACGAGCGCGACCACACGATCGTTGAGCTCGGCCATCTGATCGGCCGTCAGTCGCGCGCCGCTCCAGTCCGAGACGGCTCGGGCCCGCACCCATTCCGGGCCCATCTCCTGGGCGTCGGCGTATGTGGCCACCATGCGCTCGGCCTGCTGCCGCAGGGCCTCGTCCTCGTAGACCGCCAGCGCGCCGCTCGTCTCCGGGTCGTCCCGGAAGTCGCTGGTGTTGAGCTGGCGCGGGTTGTAGACGGCCCGCCACCAGCGCTCGCGCTTGGTGCCGCGGTCGGGGTCGTCCTCGATGAAGCCGTGCTCGGCCAGCGTGCGCAGGTGCCAACTGACCGTGCCGGTGCTCTCGCCGAGTCGCGCGGCGAGCCGGGTGGCGGTCGCGGGGCCGTCCAGCTTGAGAAGTTCGACGATGCGCATGCGTAGCGGGTGGGCCAGGCCACGCAGGCTGCGGGCGTCCATCCGCGGAAGTGGATTGGGCATGGCTCGACTCTAATATGCAGAGACTTCTCTGCAAAGGACTCTTGGCAAAGAAGTCTCTGCAAATGGTTCTCTGCAAACGCCACGGCGGGTCGGCCGAGCAGGTTGCCCGACCTCAGGGCGCGCCGTCGTCCAGAGCCACCGGCCCCGGCGGCGGCGTGCAACACGACTCCCCCGGCACCGCCGGCTCGCCGGGCACCTCGCTCGACCCCGGCACCGCGGGCGCCGTGGGACTGATCGGCACCGGGACCGGGGTCGGCCGCGGCCCGTCCGAGTCGTGGGTGAAGTGCAGGACGAGGGTCGCCACCAAGCCGATCACGATCACGGCCACGCCGACGAGGGCCTGGACGGTCTCGCGGTGCGGGCGGCGTCGTTTCTCGGACATAGCGCCACGTTAGGCATGTTCGGCGTGCGCCGGCAGACATGGCACACGACTTTCGACGGAGGTGTCGCGACCCTGCGGGTCGATACCGTCACAACCATGCGCACCACCCCCGCCGCCTGGGCCGCCGACCTGGCCCTGTGGACCCTGCTCGGCATCGGCATGCTGACCGTCAACGCACCACTGCCGCTGTCCGCCACGCACGCCGCGACGCTCGCGATCTGCCTGGTCGGCGGCGCCGTGCTGGGCCGGACGTATCCGCCCGCCGCGCTCGCGCTGACCGTGTTCCTTGCTCAGCAGGACGCCCGTTGCTACGCCGCCGTGGCCCTCGCCGCGTTCCTGGCCGGGCGGCGCTCCGCGGACGGACCGGGCCTGCCGTGGCGGCTGGTCTCGGTGCTGGTGCCGGCCGCGCTCGGGGCCTGGCTCGAGTCGCCGAACACGGCCGAACTCTCGGTGCTGCCCGCCGAACTGCTGGGCCTGGCGGCGATGCCCTGGCTGATCGGTCGCTACCGCTATCAGTGGCTCGCGCTGCATCGACGCGGCTGGGAACAGGCCACACGGCTGCAACGCGAGCGGGACCTGGTCGAGGAGCGCACCCGGCTGCGCGAACGGGCCCGGATCGCCCAGGACATGCACGACTCGCTCGGCCACGACCTGAGCCTGATCGCCCTGCGCGCCGCAGCCTTCGAACTCGACGCGACGCTCACCGACGCGCAGCGCGAGCGGGCCGGCGAACTGCGGGCGGGCGCGGGCGCGGCGACCGAGCGGCTGCACGAGATCATCGGCGTGTTGCGGGAGAGCGACGAACCGGCGCCGGTGGACCCGGTGCACGAGGACCTGGACACCCTCGTCGCGCGCTGCCGCGCCTCGGGCATGGTGATCCGCCACACGGTCGAGCCGACCGCCGAGCCGGTCGCGCTGCCGCCGATGGTCGATCTCGCGCTGCATCGGATCGTGCGCGAGTCGCTGACCAACGCGGCCAAGCACGCGCCGGGCGCGGTGGTGCGGATCACGGTCACCCACGGCCGCGAGCGCACCACCGTAGAGGTCGCCAACGGGCCCGCCCCGCGTCCGGCCGAGTCCGCGCCGGTCGGCAGCGGCCACGGCCTGGTCGGGATGCGCGAGCGGGCCCGACTCCTGGGCGGCACGTTGACCGCGGAGCCGGACGCGGACGGGTTCCGGGTGCTGGCCCACCTCCCGCACCACGCCGCGCCGGCCCGTCCGGACACCGCCGGCCACGTGGAACAGGGTCGGCGCATCCGCCGCCGGTTCGTCAAGGCGCTGGTGTGGACCGGCGCGGGCGTGCTGCTCGCCGGATCGGCGTACGCGCTGACCACCCAGGGCGAGGCGGTGGCGCCGGGCGACTTCGACCGGATGCGGATCGGCCAGACCCGCGCCGAACTGGCCTCGATGTTGCCGGACGACCCGAGCGACCAACGCCCGGAGCGGGAACCGCCGATCCCGACCGGCGCCGCGTGCGAGTACTACACGAACGGCGACTTCCTGCCGAGCCGGCTGTTCCGCCTGTGCTTCGTCCGCGGTGTGCTGGTCGCCAAGGACGACGTGCCGCTCGAACAGCGACGCGACCGGGACGACACACGCTGACGACCGGGCGGGCCCGATCCATCCCATCCCACGCACCCCACCGCACCCCGTCCACGCACCCACCCGAGGAGCCACCGCGTTGAGCACCACCGAGCAGTCCACTACCAGCATCCGGGTCCTGATCGCCGAGGACGAGCGGCTGATCCGCACCGGCGTGCGGATGGTGCTGACCGCCGACCCCGGGATCGAGGTGGTGGCCGAGGCCGCCGACGGCCGCGAGGCGATCGAGCAGGCCCGGCGATGGCGCCCGGACGTGGTGCTGATGGACATCCGGATGCCGAACCTGGACGGCCTGGCCGCGACCGCCGAACTGCGCCGCGCGGTACCGGGCACGGCCGTGGTGATCCTGACCACGTTCGGTGAGGACGAGTACATCGCGACCGCGCTGGACAGCGGCGCCACCGGTTTCCTGCTCAAGTCCGGCGATCCCCGCGAACTGATCGCGGGGGTGCGGGCGGCGGCCGAGGGTGGCGCGTACCTGTCCCCGAAGGTGGCCAAGCGGGTGATCAGCGGGATCGTCCCGGGCCGGCCCGCGCGCGAGGTGGACGCCGGGGCGCGCGTGGCGCTGCTGACCGCGCGCGAGCGGGAGGTCCTGGCGCTGGTCGGCGCCGGCTTGGCCAACGCGGAGATCGGCCGTCGACTGCACCTGGTCGAGGGCACGGTCAAGACGCACGTGAGCGCGATCCTGGCCCGCCTGGGGGTGCGCAACCGGGTTCAGGCCGCGATCGTGGCCTACGAGGCGGGCATGGTCGACTGAGCCGCGGGGCGACACCCGCGGGACCGCCGCCTTCGCGCACCGCATCGCCCGGCGCCGGGCCCACCCGGTCGCGGCGGACCCGCGCGGACACTCTCCACCTGCGGGTTTCGGCGAGAGGATAACGTGGCGGGCGCGCTGTCCGGGGCATGGTCGAGGCCGGTTCCGGGCAGTGGCTCCCTTCCGTCTTCCGCCCATGCCCGTGAGGAAATCCGTGGACAAGCCCGTCCTGCTCACCGTCGACGACGATCCGGCCGTGTCCCGCGCCGTGGCCCGTGACCTGCGGCGACAGTACGGCGACCGACACCGCGTCGTGCGCGCCGAATCCGGCGCACAGGCCCTGGAGGCGCTGGCCGAACTGCACGAGCGGGGCGAGCAGGTCGCGGTGCTGATCGCCGACCAGCGCATGCCGCAGATGGACGGCGTGGCGTTCCTGGAACAGGCCGCACACCTTTACCCACGCGCGAAACGGGTGCTGCTGACCGCCTACGCGGACACCGGCGCGGCGATCCGGGCGATCAACGACGTGGACATCGACCACTACCTGCTCAAGCCGTGGGATCCACCGGAGGAACGCCTGTACCCGGTCCTGGACTCGCTGATCACCGCGTGGGAGACCGCGCCGGTGCCGGACGAGAGCTGGGCCACGGTGATCGGCGCACGCTTCTCCGCGCCGTCCTTCGAACTGCGCGACTTCCTCGCCAACAACGGCGTGCCCTACCGCTGGTACGACGTGACCCAGGCCGAGGCGCGGCGGTTGATGCGCGAGACCGGTACCACCGAGGCCGACGTGCCGGTGGTGATCGCGCCGGACTCGACCGTGCTGCGCGGCCCGTCCAAGGGCGAACTGGCCGAGTACGTCGGCCTGTCCGTGACCGCCTCCGGCGACCTGTACGACGTGGTGATCGTCGGCGGCGGCCCGGCCGGCCTGGGCGCCGCGGTATACGCGGCCAGCGAGGGACTGCGCACGCTGCTGGTGGAGCGCCAGGCCACCGGCGGGCAGGCCGGCCAGAGTTCGCGGATCGAGAACTATCTCGGCTTCCCGGACGGCATCTCCGGATCGCAGTTCATCGGCCGGGCACGTCGTCAGGCGCTCAAGTTCGGCGCCGAGATAGTCAGTACGCGCGATGTGACCGAACTGGGTGTGGACGGCGAGGTGCGCACCATCTCGTGCGACGGCGACGTGGTCGCCAGGGGCCACGCGATCGTGCTTGCCACCGGTGTGTCCTACCGCACCCTGGAGGCGCCCGGATTGGCCGAGCTCACCGACCGCGGCGTGTACTACGGCGCCGCGCTGACCACCGGCCCGGACACCCGCGACCAGGACGTGTACATCGTCGGCGCGGCCAACTCGGCGGGTCAGGCCGCGGTGTTCTTCGCCCGCTATGCCCGCCGAGTGATCATATTGGTGCGCGGCGCGGGCCTGGAGGCGTCCATGTCGCACTACCTGATCGAGCAGTTGGCGCAGATCCCCAACGTCGAGGTGCGCGTGCGCACCGAGATCACCCACGCGCACGGCACCGGCCGGCTGCGCGAACTCACCCTGCGTGACCGTGACTCCGGCAAGGAGGAGACGGTGCCCGCGTCGTGGTTGTTCGTGTTCATCGGCGCCAGCCCGCGCACCGCGTGGCTGGACGGCAGCGGCGTGCGCCGCGACCGGGACGGCTACATCCTCACCGGCGGCGAACTCCTCGACGACTGCGACGGCGAGCTCGACGGCTGGAATCGACCGCCGTTCGTCCAGGAGACCGCCGTGCCGGGCGTGTTCGCCGCCGGCGACTCGCGCGCGGCCTCGGTCAAGCGGGTCGCCTCGGCGGTCGGCGAGGGCGCGATGACGGTGATGCTGGTGCACCGCTACCTGGACACCCTGAACACCCGGATCCCGGCGACGGAGGGCTCGCGATGAGTGTGTGCGACGTGTTGCCGCCCGAGGAACTGCGCACGCTCTTCCTGTTCGAGAAGCTCGCCGACGAGCACCTGGACTGGCTGTGCGCGCACGGCAAGGTCAAGGCGTTCCCGGCGAACACCACGCTGTACCACGAGGGCGACCCGGGCGAGTGCTTCTTCGTGCTGCTCTCCGGCGAGGTCACCATGAACCGGATGGTGCGCGGCGGCGAGTTGGAGGTGCACCGCTCGTCGATGCGCGGCGCCTACGTCGGCGCCGCGCTCGCGCTGGACGGCGACGACGACGCGACACCGGCCGTGCACGCGTACGGCAACACCGCGCGCACTCACGTCGACTCGACCTTCTTCGTGCTGCCCGCGGCCGAGTTGGCGCAAGCCTTCACCGAGTGGTTCCCGATGGCCGCGCACCTGGTCGCGGGCATGTTCCTGGGCGCGCGCCGCAATGGCTCGGTGGTCGGGCAGCGCGAGCGCATGGTGGCCCTGGGCACGCTCACCGCCGGGCTCACCCACGAGTTGGGCAACCCGGCCGCGGCGGCCGAGCGGGCAGCCGCGAACCTGCGCACCCGACTGGGCGAACTGCGCTCGGCCCGGGCCGAGTTGGCCCGCACGGGCGCGAGCGCCGAGGCGCTGGCGGCGCTGGAGCGCCTACAGGAGGAGGTACTGGCGCACCGGGCCGGCGAGGCGCCTCGGCTGCGCCCGCTGGAGTTCTCCGATCGGACCGACGAAGTGGCCGAGGTCTTCGAGGACTTGGACATCGCGGACGCGTACGAGACGGCGCCGTCGTTCGTGAACGTGGGCCTGTACGAGGACTGGGCGCGGGACGCGGGTGCCGCGCTCGGCCCGGCGGCGCGCCCGGGGTTGACCTGGCTCGCCGCCAACCTGGAGGGCGAGGCGCTGCTCGACGAGGTCGCCGACGCGCTGGGCCGGATCACCGAACTGCTGGCCGCCGCCGGGCAGTACACCCAGATGGACCGGGCCCCGTACCAGGAGACCGACCTGCGCAAGGGCCTGGACAGCACGGTGGCGATGTTGGCCGGCCCGCTGCGCGACATCCGGGTCGAGCGCGAGTACGCCGCGGACCTGCCGAAGATCCAGGCGTACCCGGCCGAGCTCAACCAGGTGTGGACCAACCTGATCGACAACGCCGCGGACGCGATGGGCGGCAAGGGCACGCTGACCCTGCGGGCCCACGCGGACGCGGCGTCGGTGGTGATCGAGATCGAGGACAGCGGGCCGGGCATCGCGCCCGACATCCAGGACCGGATCTTCGAGCCGTTCTTCACCACGAAGGCACTCGGCGAGGGCACCGGCCTGGGCCTGGACATCTCCTACCGGATCATCGTCCAGCGGCACGACGGCACGGTCACGGTCGACTCCGAACCCGGGCGCACCACGTTTCGGATCACGCTGCCCAGATAGCGCGGCCCGGCCGCGCGCCGTCCCGGGTGGTGCCGGCCGTCGGATGCGCCGACGACGTCACCGACTGCCTCACAGACCCAGGACGGCGCGCAGCGCGACGTCGACCCGCTCCATCTCGTCCGGCGCGACATCGCCGAGATAGGTGCCCTGTTCGAACCGGCGATGCCGGGACGTGTACAGGTCGGGAGCGAGCACGACGCCGTTGACCGGCGTGGTGATCCGGACCGTGACCAGCGACTCCTGCCGGTCGCCGATGGTGTCCACCAGCGCGCACAGGGCGGCGCCCGGGTGCAGTGCGGCGACGTGGTCGTTCTGCACGATCATGAAGGTGCGGTCGCGGCCGACGGTGGGGATCGTCCACACCTGGCCGCGCCTCAGCGGCCGCACGGCTCCGCCCCTGTCCGGCCCGAGACGGCGATGGCCGGCAGGCCGCGACGCGCTGCCGGCGTCGGACGGTCGGGGTCGGGGACGAAGCGGTTGCCGGTAGCCATGGCACCAGTCGTACCAGACGCGACGCCACCGGAATTGCCAACGGGGTGCGCGTTCGCCGCCGGCGGAGCGATTCGCCCGATTCACCGGGGGCGCGGCGCACTTGGGTGGGCATCGGCCGAACGGGCCGGGCGGGGTCCGGAGGAAACGCTCGCGGACCTCGCACGCACACTCGGCGGGCCTCGTGGGAACACTCGGCGGGCCTCGCGGGAACACTCGGCGGGCCTGTCGCGAGACGCTCGCGCCTTCCGCGCGTATCCCTCGCGCGAGCGAGGCGGCGATGGACGATCACCCGCGACACTGTCGGTACACACCACCCTGGAGTAGGCCGCATGTCCGACCATCCCGCCGAGCGCGGCGCCGACCGGCACGTCCGTGACCGGGCCAAACACACGCTGGACATCCTGCGGCGGACCGATCCGCGACTCGTGGACATCCTGATCGCGCTGATGGTGCAGTTCATGGTGTCGCTGCCGTTCCTGGTCGCCTGGCGCTCGCCGTATCGGATCGGGTTCTTCCTGCTGTCCGGTACGGCGATCCCGCTGATCTGGCGGCGCCGGCGGCCGTTCGTGGTGGCGTGCGTGGTCGCGATGTTCGCGGTCCCGGCCTCGTTGCACCATCGCCCCGGGCAGGCGTTCCAGTTCGGCATGACGATCGCGATCTACACGGTCTTCGCGCTCGGCCGGCGCTGGGAGCGGATCACGGTCGCGGCGATGATCCTGCCGATCACGCTGACCGTCGAGTACGCCAAGCATCAGCCCTCGCAACAGGCCACCTTCGACGTCTTGGCGCTGACCGCGGCCGCCGCCTTCGGCCTGGCCACCCGGCACCGCACCGCGTACATCGCCGGGATCGAGGAGCGCACCCGGCGGTTGGAGCACGAGCGCGACCTGGAGATCCGCCGCGCCGACGCCGAGGTGGCCCGCGCCGCCGCGCGGGAACGGGCCCGGATAGCCCGGGACATGCACGACATCCTGGCGCACGCGGTGAGCCTGATGACCGTGCAGGCCGAGGCCGGCCCGGTGGTGGTGCGCAGCGATCCGGCTCGCGCGGAGGCCGCGTTCGACGCGATCGCCGACGCGGGGCGCGACGCGATGGTGCAGCTCCGCCGAATCCTGGGCACGCTCAAGGAGGACGCCGAGGCCGGTGCCCGGGCCCCGCAGCCCACCGTCGCCAACATCGCCGACCTGGTCGCCGAGGTCGGCCGGACCGACCTGCGGGTGGTGTACGAGAGCATCGGCGAGCGCCGACCGCTGCGTTCGGATGCGGAGATCGCCGCGTACCGTGTCGTCCAGGAGGCACTGACCAACACGGTCAGACACGCACAGGCCACCACGGTGACGGTGCGGCTCGAATGGGGCGAGGACACGATGAGGATCACCATCACCGACGACGGCCGGGGCGGGCGGCCGCGCCCGGGCGGCGGACACGGGTTGGTCGGCATCCGCGAACGGGCGAGCGCGTGCGGTGGCAGTGTGACGGTCGGGCCGCGGGTGACCGGACCGGGCTTCGAGGTCGCGCTGCGGATCCCGCTCGACGCGGTACGGGCTCCGTGATGTCGATCCGCGTGGTGGTGGCCGACGATCAGGGCCTGGTGCGCAGCGGCTTCGCGATGATCCTCGACGCGCAGTCGGACATCAGCGTGGTGGCCGAGGCGGGCGACGGCGTGGAGGCGATCGAGGCGGTTCGCGCGCACCGCCCGGACGTACTGCTTCTGGACATCCGGATGCCCAGGATGGACGGCATAGAGGCGGCCCGCACGGTCTCCGCCGAGGCACCGGCGTGTCGGATCGTCATGCTCACCACGTTCGACGTGGACGAGTACGTCTACGACGCGCTGTACGCGGGCGCGGCCGGCTTCCTGCTCAAGGACGTGCGGCGGGACGACCTCGTCCACGCGGTGCGGATGGTGGCGAGCGGCGAGGCGTTGCTCGCGCCGTCGGTGACCCGGCGGCTGATCGCCGACTACACCCGCCGACTGCCCCGTACGGAGGCCCCGGCCGAACCCTCCGAGCGGCTCGCGGTGTTGACGACGCGCGAGCGGGAAACGATGCGCTGCCTGGCCCTGGGCATGTCCAACGCGGAGATCGCCGAGGCGCTCGTGGTCAGCGAACACACGGTGAAGACGCACGTCAGCAGCATCCTGGGCAAGCTCGGGCTGCGGGATCGGGTGCACGCGGTGATCTGCGCGTACGAGACCGGGCTGGCCGTTCCGGGTACGGCCTGAAGGCTCTGTACCGGCGGCGCGGGCGGCGCGCCCACGGAGTCCGCCCGACCGTTTCGGACACGACCCGCATGCTCGCGCGAACGGTGCGCGGGCCGGTCACTCGCTCGCTCGGGTGAGGCGGGAAAGGTTTCTCCGTCCTACAGAGGGAGTACGCGAGGCGGCGGAAACGGTTCGTTCAGTGGATGCGCGGGACCGCCCCCACAGCGAATCCTGGTGGGGCCCGAGGGACTGTCCCATCGGGCGCTTCGAACGGGGGAGCGCGCCATGAGCGATGTCCTACAGCAGTCGAGTACCGAGCTCTACCTGCGGTTGAGCGACTGCACGATGCGCGTGGGCAAGGGGTCGCGCGGGCGACCGGCGCTCGAGGTCTACACGGGGTACCGGCTGATCGACGTGGCCGTGGCCGGGACCACACTGGGTCGCACGCTGCTGCGCGGCGCGCTGCGTTCCGGGCGCGGCGAGCCGTCGTGGGCACTCGCGTGGGGTGTGCTGCCGAACGACGGCGTACCGCCGCGAGTCGAGTTCCGGCGTGGCCGGTTCACACTCCCGGCCCCGGCAACGATCTTCGCCGAACGCTTCTGGGTGGCCACCGTCCCCGGCACCTACCGCTCCCTGACGGTCGACACCGGCGACACCACCCCCACCGAGGGCGGCCGCCTCACCCGCATGCGCACCCCCCGCCTGTAACCCGCCAGACGAGCCCACCGACGATCGACCACACGCTCGAACCCGGGCGCGAATTCGCGACGCGTCGGGCCGAGGGGGCGAGAGCCCAGGCTCGGGTGCCGGGTGGGGGTTGGGGAGGGGCTCGGCACCCGGGCGCTGGTGGGGTGTGCTTCGGCTTCGGTGTCCGGCGGGTCGGGTGGGGTCAGCTTCCGTGGGCGACCGGGCAGCCGCCGGTGAGTTGGGCGAGGAAGCTGTTGGGGTCGTAGTAGTGCTCGACCTCGACGAGTTTGAGGTCGTCGCTGACCTTGGCCACGCTCATGCCGAACATCTCGATGGTCTCGCCGTTCGGCCGGAAGCCCTTGTACTCGCCGGTGTAGCTGCCCCAGTGCCGCCATTTGAAGGCAACCACGGGCGGCGGGGACAGGACTTCGAGGACCTCCCAGTAGAAGCCCTCGGGGAACGCGGTGTGGAAGATGTGGTGCGAGGACTCGAAGCTCTCCCCGCCCGGCGAGTAGAAGATGCTGTCGCCGATCAGGATGTTGTAGCTGCCTCGGTCCACGATGTCCTGCGCGCTCGCCCACGGGCCGCCGTTGACGTTCGTGCGGAATCGCTCGGTAACCATGGAGACCCAGGTCTTGGGGTCCTTCTTGTGCGAGACCTCCATTTCGAAGACCTGCACGATGCTCTCGACGATCGCCTCCAG
This sequence comes from Embleya sp. NPDC127516, assembly GCF_044765325.1. Taxonomy (NCBI): domain Bacteria; kingdom Bacillati; phylum Actinomycetota; class Actinomycetes; order Kitasatosporales; family Streptomycetaceae; genus Embleya; species Embleya sp. NPDC127516. The sequence goes on from NZ_JBIWJT010000006.1 coordinate 246,861, forward strand.
CGAGTCGGGGGCGTGCCGTGTGCTGCGCTGGCCCGGCATCACAGTGTGCGAGAGGTGGTAGTCGGGGGCCTCTTCGCGCCAGTCGCCGGGTGCCGCGGCGGCAACGACGGCGTCCCGTCCCTGAAGCCAGAGCGGAGTCGCGGGGGAAGTCGACACGTGTATTTCCATCCTTCGTTGCCGGCGGCAGCGCTCGGTGGCGCGCGCCGTCCGGAGGGGAACGGGGGCGATCCTGACTGACTGTCAGACCGGGCGCAACCCTCCGTCGCGGCGGCCGCCGCGCGACGGCCGGCCGGATTCGATCGGTGTCGAGGTACGGAATCCGGCCAATCGGAGGGCAGGACCGACTCCCGGGCATACGGGGACTGTTCACGTGTCGACCGACGCTGCGGTGCAGGTGGGCGCGAGGAGCAAGGGCGGCCGGTCGGCGGTCCGGGGTTCCCGACCGCTCGGCCGGCCGTACGATTCCGGCAGGCCCGAGTGTGCGCAATATTTTGCTTACGGAGCGTCAGTTCGCGGGTACGGCAAGATCGTTCACGTCTCCAGCGGCAACAGCTCGGTGGCGAACTCGTTCAGGAACGCGGTCCACGAGAGCGGTGGACCGGCCGGCCGCACCACGAACTTGCTCACCCCGACATCGGCGTACTGCCGGATCAGCTCGCGCGCGGCGGCCCAACCGGTGGGCACCAGCTCGGCGGGGTCCACGTCCGGTCGTTGCCGCCGCAAGGCCCCGAACTCGCGGCCCGGAGCCCCGTCGAACGCGACCACCAGGCTCATCCCGTAGTGGTCGTCGTCGACGGTACGCCCGGCCTCGGCCGCGGCGGCCTCGATCGCGCGCCGGGCCGCGCCTGCCTCGTCGGGGGTGAGCGCGGCGCCCAGCCAGCCGTCGGCGAGCCGACCCACCCGGCGCAGCGACTTCGGGCCGCTGCCGCCGAGCCACAGGTCCAGTGGCCGGGTGGGTCGCGGGCGCACGGTGGCGTGTTCGTAACTGTGGTACTTGCCCTCGAAGGAGACGTCGTCGTTTTCGAGCAGGAGGCGGACCACGGTGAGCGCCTCGTCCATCACCTCGCCGCGCGGGCCCGGAATCGGGAACAGCGGCCGTTCGCGCGCGGTGGCGTGTTGCACGCCGAACACCGGCAGGATGCGGCCCGGCGCGAGCGCGGCCAGGGTGGCGAGCTCCTTGGCCACGGCGACCGGGTTGCGGCCGGGCAGCACGGTGACGCCGCTGCCGAGCTTGAGCCGCTCGGTACGACCGGCCGCGTAGCCGATGCCGACGAGGGGGTCGGGCAGGTCGCCGCCGATCAGATCGGGCAGCCAGAGCGAGTCGACGCCGATGTCCTCCATGTGCCGGACGAGTTCGCCGAACGTCGCGGGGTCGGCGGGGTTGCGCGGGCTCATGCCTACGCCGATACGGAGTTTCATGGAGTAAGTCTGTTGGGCGACTTCGTCGCCGGCTCCGCTTTTGTTGGGCGACTTCGTCGCCGGCTCGCGAGGCGCCGCTTTTTCTTTCCTCCGCTTCGCTCCTCCAAGAAAAAGCGGTGCCTCGCTCGGGGCTTCGTGTCCCTCCGCTTCGCTCCGGGTCACGAAGCCCAAGTTCTGCGGCTCCGCCGCTCTCCGCGCTTCGCGCGTCGATCACTGGGGTGGGCTGGGGTCGGGGGCGCTGACGCGCCGAGGGTGGTCCGGGTGGGGCTGCCGATGAGTCGGGGTGGGCAAGGACGTGGGTCGGGGGAGCCCCGCTCGGCACAGGGCTGGTGCCGGGGGCCGAGCGGGGCTTGGGGGCGAGTGTGGGAGGGGTCGGGGGCTGGGGCGGGGGCGTTACACCCCGGTCAGGTGCCGTGCCGAAGGCCGCAGGTAGACCGCCCAGGTGACCACCAGGCACAGGCCGTAGAATGCGAGGAAGGCGAGGTAGGCGGCGTCGCCGCGGCCCGAGTTCAGGAAGGACTCGCGGAACGCGATGTTGACCAGGACTCCGCCCAGCGCGCCGATCGCGCCCGCGATGCCCATCAGCGCGCCGGACTTGCGCCGCGCGGCCGGGCCCGGGCCGAGTTTGGCCGCGAAGATCGCCGGGATCATCTTGTACGCCGAGCCGTTGCCCACGCCGCTGAACACGAACAGCAGCACGAAGCCGGTCAGGAACAGGCCGAGCGACTCCTGCCGCGACGCCAGGTAGACCACGAGCGCGGCGCCGGCCATCGCGACGAAGTTCCAGAAGGTGACCCGCGCGCCGCCCCAGCGGTCCGCGAGCAGGCCGCCGATCGGACGTACCAGCGAGCCGAGCAGCGGCCCCAGGAAGGTCAGGTAGGCGGCCTTGACGGGCGTGGCGAACTCCGCGTGGAACTGCACCTGGAGCACCTGACCGAAGGCGAACCCGAAGCCGATGAACGACCCGAACGTGCCGATGTACAGCAGCGACATCACCCACGTGTGCGGCTCCCGGGCGACCTCGCGCATCGCGCCCTTGTCGTTGCGCAACCCGGGGAGGTTGTCCATGTACCGCGCGGACAGCAGCGCGGCGATCACGATCAGCGGGATGTACACCGCGATCAGCAGCCGAGGATGCGCGGCGCCGGCGGTCGCGAGCACCGCGAGGCCGACCAGTTGCACGGCCGGTACGCCCAGGTTGCCGCCGCCCGCGTTGATGCCCAGCGCCCAGCCCTTGAGCCGCTGCGGGTAGAAGGCGTTGATGTTGGCCATCGACGAGGCGAAGTTGCCGCCGCCGACTCCGGCGACCGCCGCGACGAGCAGCAGCGTGTTGTAGGAGACGCCCGGCTCCAGCACGATCGCGATCAGCGCCGTGGGCAGCAGGAGCAGCAGCGCGCTGACCACGGTCCAGTTCCGACCGCCGAAGCGGGCCACGGCGAAGGTGTAGGGGATCCGCATCGCGGCGCCGACCAGGGTCGGCACGGCGGTCAGGGTGAACTTCTGCGCCGGGTCGAACCCGTACGCCGGGCCGAGGAAGAGCACGATGACCGACCACAGGCTCCACACCGAGAAGCCGATGTGCTCGGAGAGCACCGAGAAGATCAGATTGCGTCGGGCGATCCTGGCGCCCGCCTGCTCCCAGAAGATCTCGTCCTCGGGCTGCCAGTCGTCGAGGGGGCGCGTGGCCTGGGTCGGTGCGCTGACGGTTGTCGTCACGGGGACCTGCCTGTCCGGGAGGGCGTGCTTGCTGACGTTCCGTCACGCTAGGAATGCCAGATTTCCGCCCGGTGCGTCGTCCCGGTCGGTCGGGCTACATCTCGCTCAATCCGGCGATCGGGTGATGTGAGGAATCGGGCGTCAGGTACCCACCGGGCGACCCGAGGCCCCGCGAACCGGCCGGAAAACTTGACGGCGGATGTCAAGTTATCGAGCGAGAGTGGGTCCCACGGAAGGCGAGAGAGCGAACACGGGACGCACATGTGGCGTCCCCGAGGATGGGAGACACCGATGACCGCGAACAACGCCGCCGGGAAGCCGGAAGACGACCACGCGTCCCGGGCCGCCGCGCTCGCCGAGTTGGGCGCGCGGGTCCAGGGGGTCGTGTACGCACCGGGCGACCCCGGTTACGACGACGAGCGGTCCGGGTTCCAGACCGCGTTTCGACCGAGCCCGGACGTGATCGTGGGCGCGGCAAACGCCGAGGACGTCCGGCTCGCGGTCGAATTCGCCCGCGCGCACGGCCTGTCCATGTCGGTGCGGGCCACCGGACACGCCCCGGCGGACGCGTCCCCCGGCGGCGTGCTGATCTCCACCCGGCGGATGGCCGAGGTCCGGGTCGACCCCGCGGCGCGCACCGCGTGGGCCCAGGCCGGTGCCCGCTGGGAGCGGGTGGTCGCCGAGAGTACGCCGCACGGCCTGGCCCCGCTCAACGGCTCGGCTCCGCACGTGGGCGTGGTCGCGTACACGCTCGGCGGCGGACTGGGCCTGCTGGCCCGCGAGTTCGGCTACGCGGCCGACCACGTCCGGGCCATCGAGGTGGTCACCGCCGACGCGACCCTGCGGCGGGTCACCGCCGACGGTGACGCCGACCTGTTCTGGGCGTTGCGCGGCGGCCGGGACAACTTCGGCATCGTCACCTCGATCGAGTTCGACCTGATGCCGGTGGCCCGGGTCTACGGCGGCTCACTGGTCTTCGACACCGATCTGGTGGAGGCCGCCACCGCGGCCTACCTGGCCTGGACCGAGAACGTGCCGGAGCAGGTCACCTCGTCGATCTCGTTCATCGGCCTGCCCGACATCGAGCAGGTGCCGGCGCCGCTGCGCGGGCGACACACCGCGAGCATCAAGATCGTGTACACCGGCGATGCCGCCGACGGCGAGCGCCTGGTGGCCCCGCTGCGCGCGGTCGGACCACGCCTGGTCGACGACCTGGCCGATCTGCCGTACGCCCGGTCGCACACCATCCACAACGACCCGGCCCACCCGCACGCCTACCTCGGCGACAACGTCCTGGTCCGCGACCTGGATCCGGAGGCGTTGCGCGCGGTGTACGAACTCGCCGGTCCGAGCGCGCCGATGATGGTCATGCACGAGGTGCGTCACCTCGGCGGCGCGCTGTCCCGGCAGCCGGCGGTGCCCAACGCGGTCGGCGGGCGCGACGCGCGCTACATCGTCCGGGTCGTGGCGATGATCGACGGCGCCGATCTCGACGCGGCCCGCGCGCTCCAGGCCGACGTCCAGGCCGTCCTGAAGCCGCTGTCCCTCGGCCGCAACCTCAACTTCGTCTACGGCGACGGCGTCGCGCCCGGTCCGGACCGGGTCGCCGAGGTGTACGACCCGTCGACCCGGGCGCGCCTGGCCGAACTCAAGGCGGCGTACGATCCGGGCAACCTGTTCGCCGGCAATCACAACCTCGGCGGCGTCGACCCGGACCCCGCCTCGCGCTGAACCTCCGACGCCGGTGGGATCGCGGCTGATGCCCGGCCGTGATCCCACCGGTCGTCGGTCACCCGTGGGCGCGGACGGGCCACGTGCGCAGCACCGCGGGGGTGCCGTCCGGGGCGGTGCTCTCGTCCAGGCACTCCCCCGTGCGCAGGTCGAAGACCTGTTTGTACATCGGCGACGCCACGGTCGGCACCTCTCCCCGACGGCCGACGATGCCGCGCGACATCACGTACGCGCCGCTGAACGGGTCCCGGTTGGCGAGCGCGTACAGCGCGCCGGTGCGGTCCCGGAAGATCGCGACCTGCTCGCCGTCGATCAGCGCCGCGACGCCTCGGCCCGGGATCAGTCGGTCGTACGGGCAGACCGCGACCCAGCCGGTGCCGCATGCGATCTCCACCATGGTCCGCGTGCCCGTTCGGGCGATGTCGGTCTCGGTGGTGGTCTGGGTGATGGTCTCGGTGACGGTCATCGGCCGCGTACCTCCAAGGGCCCGAGCAGCACGGGCTTGATCTGGTCCCGCTCGGCGGTGAACCGCACGGTCGGGTCTGGGGTGCCGGGCGCGTTGGCGAAGGACACGAAGCGGCGCACCCGGTCGGGGTCGGCCAGGGTCGCGGCCCACTCGTCCGCGTAGGTCGCCACATGCCGACCCATCAACTCGTCCAGTTCGGCGCAGATCCCCAGCGAGTCGTCCATGATCACCGCGCGCACGTGGTCGAGTCCGCCCTCGATCCGCTCCAGCCACGGCGCGGTGCGCTCCAGGCGGTCGGCGGTGCGGATGTAGAACATCAGGAAGCGGTCGATCGTGCGGATCAGCGTGTCGTGGTCCAAGTCGCTCGCGAGCAGGTCCGCGTGCCGCGGGGTCATCCCGCCGTTGCCGCCGACGTACAGGTTCCAGCCCTCGGAGGTGGCGATCACCCCGAAGTCCTTGCTCTGCGCCTCGGCGCACTCGCGGGCGCATCCGCTCACCGCGGACTTGAGCTTGTGCGGCGAACGCAGGCCCCGGTAGCGCAGTTCGAGCTCGATCGCCAGGGCGACCGAGTCCTGCACGCCGTAGCGGCACCAGGTCTGCCCGACACACGACTTCACGGTGCGCAGCGCCTTGCCGTACGCGTGCCCGGACTCGAAGCCGGCCTCCACCAACCGCTGCCAGATGAGCGGGAGTTGGTCGACGGTGGCGCCGAACATGTCGATCCGCTGGCCGCCGGTGATCTTGGTGTAGAGGCCGAAGTCGCGGGCGATCTCGCCGATCGTGATCAGGCCGTCCGGGGTGATCTCGCCGCCCGGGACGCGCGGTACCACCGAATACGAGCCGTTGCGCTGGATGTTGGCCAGGAAGTGGTCGTTGGTGTCCTGGAGCGCGGCCTGTTCGCCGTCCAGGATGTGCCCGCCGGACAGGCTCGCCAGGATCGAGCCGACGGTGGGCTTGCACACGTCGCAGCCGTCCGCGTCCGGCCCTCGGTTGCTGCCGTGTTCGTCGATCAGGCGGGCGAACGTGGTGATGCCCTTGACCCGGACGATCTCGTACAACTCGGCGCGCGTGTACCGGTCGAAGTGCTCGCACAGGCCGCGCGCGGTCTCGATGCCGGCGGCGGCCAGTTCCTCGGTGACGATGGTGCCCACCAGCTTGACGCAACTGCCGCAACCGGTACCGGCCTTGGTGTGTCGGCGCACGGCGGCCGGGTCGAGCCGGTCCGGCGCGCACACCGCGGCGCGGATGCTGCCCTTGGTGACCGCGTGGCACGAGCACACCACGGCCGTGTCCGGCAGCGCGAACTTCACCGGCGCGCCGATCGCGGCGGGCATCAGCAGTTGCTCGGGCGGCACCGGCAGCGGGGCGCCGGTGAGCGGGCGCAGCACGCCGTACGCGTCCGGGTCGCCGACCAGGACGCCGCCCAGCAGGCTGCCGTCGGCGCCGATCACCAGCTTCTTGTACACGCCCGCCTGCGCGTCGGAGTAGAGCACCTCCACGCAGTCCTCGGCGGTGCCGTGCGCGTCGCCGAAGCCCGCCACGTCCACGCCGAGCAGTTTCAGGCTGGTGGACAGGTCGGCGCCGGTGAAGCACACGGTCGGGTCGGGCACCTCGTCCAGGATCCCGCGCGCGGCCACCTCGGCCATCGCGTAGCCGGGCGCGACCAGCCCGTACACCCGGCCGTCCACCGTGCGCGCGCATTCGCCGATGGCCAGCACGTGCGGGTCGCCGGTGCGGCAGTACTCGTCCACCACGATCCCGCCGCGCTCGCCGATCTCCAGCCCGGCCGCGCGGGCGAGCTCGTCGCGCGGGCGCACCCCCGCGGAGAAGACCACCAGGTCGGCGGCCAGTTCCGTGCCGTCCGACAGCACCATGCCGGCGACCCGGCCGTCCCGGTCGAGGATCTCCCGGGTGCCCGCGTCGGTGTGCACCGTCACGCCCAGGTCCTGGATCTTACGGCGCAGCACCTTGCCGCCGCCCTCGTCGATCTGCAGCGCCATCAGGCGCGGCGCGAACTCGACCACGTGGGTGTCCAGGCCCATCGCGACGAGCGCGCCGGCGGCCTCCAGGCCGAGCAGTCCGCCGCCGACCACCACACCGATCCGAGCGGTCTCGGCGGCGGCGTTGATCGCCTCGAGGTCCTCGATCGTGCGGTACACGAAACAACCCGGCGTGTCGTGGCCCGGCACCGGCGGTACGAACGGATAGGACCCGGTGGCGAGCACGAGCGTGTCGTAGTCGACGGTGTGACCGGCCCGGGTGGTCACGGTGCGCGCGGCGCGGTCGAGAGTCTCCACCGGGTCGCCGAGTCGGATGTCGATCCCGTGCTCGGCGGCGAACTCCGCACTGCACATGGACAGGTCCTCCGCGCTGGTCCCGGAGAACCACGAGGTCAGGTGCACCCGGTCGTAGGCCCGCCGCGGCTCCTCCGCCAGCACCGTGATCCGTGGTCCCGGTGGTCCGGATCCGGTCGTGGTGAGCGCCTCCAGGAAGCGCTGCCCGACCATCCCGTGGCCGACCAGGACCACGTGCGTCTGCTTGGCGTCGGTCACGAGGGACTCCTTCGGGGTGGGGCGAGGGTGCGGGCACGGTCGGCGGGTCGCCGTGCCCGACGCGCCGGCCGGCGACCGCGTCACCGAAGCCTCCCGAGCCGCTGTTACGCAGCCTGGTCCCCGATGTTGCGCGAGCGGTACGGCCGGCTCACTCGGCGCCGCTGACGCGGTGAGCAATGCGACACGATCGGGCCCCATCCCGGTTCGAGGCCTTACCCCGAGGTGATCGCCCGGCAACATCGCCGTAACGCCGACCCGGCAACCTCACGACATGGTTACTCGTACAGGCGCGGCCGAACCCCTCGTCGGGCTCACGGTCGGCGTCACGGCCGCCCGGCGTCGCGACGAACTCGTCGCGCTGCTGGAACGTCGGGGCGCGAAGGTCGTGGGCACTCCGACGATGAGCATCGTCCCGTTGCGCGAGGACCAGGCGTTGCGCCGGGCCACCGAGCGCTGTCTGGTCGAGCCGCTGGACTATGTGGTGGCCACCACCGGCCTGGGCTGGCGCGGTTGGATGAACGCGGCCGAGGGGTGGGGGCGGGCGGACGCGGTGGGGCAGGCCTGCGCGGCGGCGACGGTGATCAGCCGGGGGCCCAAGGCCACCGGGGCGGTCCGCGCGTCCGGGCTGCGCGAGATGTACTCGCCGGGTTCGGAGGCCAACGACGAGTTGCTGCACTGGCTGCTGGCCCGGGACCTGCGCGGGCGGCGGATCGCGATCCAGGAGCACGGCGCGCCGCTGGAGGGTTTCGCCTCGGCGCTGCGCGAGCGTGGCGCCGAGGTGATCGAGTTGCCGGTGTACCGGTGGGGCCCGCCGGAGGACCCGGCCGCGGTCCGGCGCCTGGTCGAGCAGGTGATCCGCGGCGATCTGCACGCGCTGACCTTCACCAGCGCGCCGGCGATCGGCGCGTTCCTGGAGACGGCCGGCGAACTCGGGCGGCGTGAGGAGGTGTTGGCGGCGCTGCGGACCGACGTGTTGCCGGTGTGCATCGGTTCGATCTGCGCGAAGCCGCTGCTGGACGAGGGTGTGCCCGCGGTCTGGCCGGAACGCGGACGGCTGGGCTCGCTGGTGCGCACGGTCACCGAGACGCTGCCCCCACGGGTCCGGCGCGAGTTGGACACCGGTACCGAACGGCTGATCATCCAGGGCAACGCGGTGCTGGTGCGCGGCGGCGTGATCTCGCTGTCCCCGGTTCCGGCCGCGGTCCTGCGCGCGCTGGCCGAGAAGCCCGGCTGGGTGTTGAGCCGCGCGGAGTTGCTGCGTCGCGTCTGGCGCGGGGCCGGCGCCGACGAGCACGCGGTCGAGGCCGCCGTGGCCCGCCTGCGGACCGCGCTGGGCCCGCACAAGGGCCTGATCAAGACGGTTACCAAGCGCGGCTACCGGCTCAGCGTCACCGGCTGAGCGCGCCTCGCACCCGGCGGGCACACCGTCGCGTCCGTGCGATCGTGCGCCATCCACCGCCGTCCACGGCCATCCACGGCGCCACCGATCGCACCTCGAATCCGGCCGGCGTCCCTACCGCCGATGAGACCAACCGGGTCACATGACGTCACGAATGGAGTCAACCAGGCTTGCCATGGCGTAACTATGGCGCCATGATGGCGTCATGGACGTGACGCCATGGGCCGCACCCGAAATGTCCGGTGGCATCTGGCCGTTGCCGCATCCGGTACCGCTGCCGCTGTTGTGCGCGGTGCTGATCCTGGCCGCGCTCGCACCCCTGGAGCGCCGGCTCCGACGCCGGACCGTCGAGCGTCGACGCGTCCCGCGGCGGGCGACACGCACAACGCGGCAAATGTCGGAATTCATGACAAGCCCGACGCAGCATGGGTGCCGAACGCGGATGTCAGCCGCCTCGATCCCACAGGGAGCACGCATGCCCGTGACCGCCGATCTCGACAAGTTGCTCGACAAGGCCTACGAGAACAAGACCCTGAGCGAAGTCCTCGCCGCCCCCGTCGCCGGACTGGCCGGGATCACCGACGCGCACGCGGAGCACCTGGCTTCGCTGAAGATCACCACCATCGGCGACCTGGGCCGCAACAAGTACTTCCGCTGGGCCGCGTCGCTCGCCGACCTCCAGGACAGCGGCGCCAAGTAACCCCCGACGCCACATCCACGCGGACCCGCGCCCGGCCGAACGGAGCCACCGCACGGGTCCGCGCCCAGGCCCGGCAGAGCCACCGCACTCGCCCCGACCCCGGCAACACCGCGACGCCCGCCCCGCCCCCGCCGTGCAGCCCCACTCGCCCTGCCCCCGGCAGCATCGCGACGCCCGCCCCGACCCCCGCCGTGCAACCACGCTCGCCCCGGCCCCGGCGGTACCGCAGCCCCGTCCCGGCCCCCGCCGTACCAGCGCACTCGCCCCCGATCCCGGCAGTAGCACCGCACTCGCCCCTGGCCCCGGCAGCACCGCCACACCCGCCCTGGCCCCGGCAGTACCGCCGCACCCGCCCCGGCCCCCGCCGTGCAACCACGCTCGCCCCGGCCCCGGCAGGGACCGCGACCCTCGTCCCAGCCCCCGCCGTGCCACCGCACTCGCCCCGGCCCGGCAGCACCGCCACGCCCCCCGGTCCCCGCGGTCCCACCGCACCCGTCCCACTCCCGACCGTGCCGCCGCACTCGCCCCGGCCCGGCAGCACCGCCACGCCCGCCCGGTCCCCGCGGTCCCACCGCACCCGTCCCACTCCCGACCGTGCCACCGCACTCGCCCCGGCCCCGACAGCACCGCCACGCCCGCCCGGTCCCCGCGGTCCCACCGCACCCGTCCCACTCCCGACCGTGCCACCGCACTCGCCCCGGCCCCGACAGCACCGCCACGCCCGCCCGGTCCCCGCGGTCCCACCGCACCCGTCCCACTCCCGACCGCGCCGCCGCCCTCGTCCCGGGGCCGGTCTCAGCAGCCGGGGTCGCTCTCCAGGGCCAGGAGCAGATCCACCCGGTCCCGGGCCGAGAACAGGTCCCGGCCGGTCAGGTCCCGGACCCGGCCCATCCGCTGGTGCAGCGCGCTGACATGCACGTCCAGCATCGCCGCGCAGCGCTGCCAGGCCCCGTTGGCGGCCAGGAAGGCGGCGAGCGTGCCGATCAGGTCGGTGCCGTGTTCGGCGTCGTACGCCCGCAGGCCGCCCAGGACCCGATCGGCGAACGCGCTGCGCACGGGCCCGGGTACGGCCGCCAACAGCGCCGGGTACGCGTCGATCCCCGGGCCCGCGGCCACCGTGAGCCGGCCGGGGCGCGCCCACGCGATGTCCCGCGCGCCCCTGGCCTCGGCCAAGGCCGTCGCCCACGTGGGTGACGTCCCGGCAATGCCGATCGCGACCCGCTCGGACCCGAGCAGTGGTTCCCACCAGTGCGCCGCCCGCTCCAACTCTTCGGCGATCCGGGCCGCCGCGCCCGCCCCGGTCCCGGCCGACGCGAAGACGACCGACTCGGCCTTGCCGCAGGCCACCACCCACCGCGTCGCCGGATCCGCCGCGAACACCCGCTCGATCAGGTCCACGACCAGCCGCCCGATCGCCGGGTCGGCCCCGTCGCCCGCGGCACAACACACGATCGGCGCCGCGTCCGGTCCGATCCCCGCCGCGCCCAGTCGGGCCCGGACCGCGTCCGGGGCCGTGTCCGACTCGACCAGGTCGACGAGTTCCCACGCGTGCGCGCGCTCCACGGCGAGCCGCTCCGCACGCCGGGCGCCGCCGAGCAGCAGCAGGTCGGCGGCCTGCGCGAGGGCCTCGTCGCCGGTACGGTCCCCGGCACACACGAGGTATCCCGCGAACGCCGGCCCCCGACCTAGCGCGAACACCGTCTCGCCCTCGATCAGTGCCGGCAGCCGCTCCGCCGCGAGCGCGCCGCGCACCGTCTCGACCGCGTCCACCACGTCGCCCGCCACGGCCGGCCCCCGCGCCGGCCCACTTCCCGTCGCGCTCGCCAGGACGCGGCCGGCCGGCGTCGACACCCGGCAGGGTGCGCCGAGTTCGCGGGCGAGCAGATCCAGCAGGTCCTGGGTGTCGGCCCCCTCGGCCAGCGCCGTGATCAGCCGGCGCTGGCGACCGGACAGGTGTCCCGTGGTCGGCCCGCGTTCGACCGCGACCCGGTGCGCGACCACCTCGGCGATCCGCACCGCCGTGACCCCGATCGGGGCCAGGAACAGCGGGAGGCCGGCTTGCCCACAGACCTCGACCAGCGCGTACGGCACCTCGTCCGGAGCCGGTTCGACCCGATCCACCCCACCCCGCGCCTCCGGCAACACCACGACCGCCGCCGCACCGCCCGCCACGAGCGCCCGCACCGGTACCGCGCCGTCGACCCCGTATCCGTCCGCGCGCAGCACCACGAGTTCGCCGGCGATCGTGCCCCCGCCGGGGTCGACCGGATCGGCGGCCGACACCCGAAGCACCTCGCGAGCGAGTCCCTCCGTACCCGCCAACAGGGCCAATCGCAGCTCGGGCATGCCCAACAGATCCTCGACCCGCACCGCCGTGCCCCCAAGCCTTCGTTCATCGTGTTCCGATGATCGTATGAACACGGAGCGATGCGGACACGGCGCTTCCGCCGGTTCCCCACACCTCCGCCCCCGAAAAGGCGCCGACCCGAAGGGCCCGCACCCCCGCCGACCGAAGCGCGCGCGAGGCGTACAGGGCCTCCTCCGGGACCGGCCCGCGCCCGGGACGCGCGCGCGGATCTCATCCGTACGCGCCGACGATCGCCGCCGCCGTCTCGACCATCGCCGTGCGCGCCTGCGGCGGATCCAGGACCTCCACGTCGGTGCCGAACTGGAGCAGTTGGCGCACAGCGCTCAGTGCCGGGTACCCCAACTCGACCGTCACCCACTCGTCGTCGTAATCCGCCGGCGGCCCGGTCAGCCAGGCCCCGACGATCCGGACGAACATGTCGACCCGGGTCCGCCGCACCCGGGCCCGGATCCGCACCGCCACCGGCTGCTCGTCGATGCCTCGGCGCAACGCGTGCCACACCTCGGCCAGTTCGACCCCGGGCCGACGGCGCACCGGGTCCTCGGTGACGGTCAGCCCGGTGAGCCGATCGGTGTGGAACAGCCGCGGCGTCCCACCGCGATCCGCGACCAGGTACCACGTACCCGCCTTGGCGACCAGCCCGTAGGGGTCGACGGTGTATGTGCGCGGCGTGGTCGAGCCGCTGCGTCGATAGCGGATCCGCAGCCGCCGGTCCGCGAACACCGCGTCCTGCAACGCGGCCACGTCCACCGCCGGACTCGGCCCGGACATCCACCGCTGTGGATCGATCAGCACCCGGCGGGTCATCTCCTCGGCGGCGGGCCGATGTGGCGCGGGCAGCGCGACCATCACCTTGCGCAGCGCCGAGCCGAGCGCGCCGTCCAGGCCCAGTGCCGCGTGCGTGCCCTGCTCGGCGAGCACGAACAGGGCACGCGCCTCGTCCGAGGTCAGCCCGGTGACGTCGGTCCGGAACCCGGGCAGCAGCGAGATCCCGCCGTGCCGACCGCGCTCGGCGTAGACCGGCACACCGGCCGTGGACAGCGCCTCGACGTCGCGGTAGATGGTCCGCGTCGACACCTCCAACCGCTCGGCCAACTCGGCCGCCGGTACCCGGCCACGAGTCTGCAGGAGCAACAGGATGGAGAGCAGTCGATCGGATTTCACACCACCCAGGATGCTCCCTCACCCGCTCGCCCGCGGCCGGCGCACCCCGTGCGGCGCGGGTCGCTCACCCCGCGAGGCGCCTGGACACCGTGCTGCACGGCACCCAGCGCCGGATCGGCACCGCCGTGCTGCGGGCCGCGGGCGCACGCGGCGAACTCCCGCCGGGCGTCGACGTCGACCTGGCACTGGACCTGATCGTCGGGCCGCTCTACTGGCGCCTGGCGGTCACCCGCACCCCGCTCACCGACGACCACCTGGACCGACTGACCTCGGCGACCACCGCGGCCCTGATCGGCTCGGCCACACCGGCGGCGGACCCGAACTGACCACCGGCCCGCGCGCGTCCGCCGATCGTCCGACCGGGACGCGGCCGACACCCCGCCCACCGTGCTCGGTCGGCCGGGGCCGAGGAAGCCCGTTCCCAGACGGGCAGCACCGGGGCCACGATCGGGGCTTGCGCGCGCCCTAGACTGCGGGCCGTGAGCGAGAACGAACTTGGTACCTACCTCCGCGACCGCCGCGAGGCGGTCAAGCCCGCCGACGTCGGGCTTCCCGACGGTGCCCGGCGGCGTACCCCGGGCCTGCGCCGGTCGGAGTTGGCGACCCTCGCCGGAGTCAGCGCCGAGTACCTCGCGCGGCTGGAGCAGGGCCGCGACCGCCGCCCGTCCGGCCACGTGCTGGCGGCGCTGGCCGACGCGCTGCGGCTGACCGCGGACGAGCGCGTGCACGTGCGCCTTTTGGCCAAGGCCGCCACCGGCGAGATGTTCCCGTGCACGGGCGGCGAACCGCCCGCCCGGACCGTGCGATCCACGGTGCGCGCGCTCCTGGACCGGCTCGAACCGGCCCCCGCGCTGCTGGTCAACCGGCTCGGCGACGTGCTTGCCTTCACCAACGGGTACGAGCGGCTCGCCCGTCCGTTGGGCATCCTGGACGAGGAGGAACCCAACCTCGCGCGCTACGTGTTCACCGATCCGCGAGCACGCGCGGCCTACCCGAACTGGGAGCGGATAGCCGACGAGCACGCCGCGATCCTGCGGTTCGCGTCCTCGTTCGGCGATCCCCACGTGCAGGACTTCCTCGACGGCATGGCCGTCACCGCGGGCACCGCGTTCACCGAGCGGTTGGCCGCGCCCGCCACGCCGCCGCGCCGGGTGGGCGTGGAGCACCTGGCCCACCCCGAGGCGGGCGAACTACGCCTGGAACGCGAGATCCTCGACCTGGCCGACGTCGACCAGACCCTGGTCGTCTACCTCCCGTTCGACGAGCCCACCTCCGCGGCCCTGGACCACCTCACCGGCCGGCATCCGGGCGCGTTGCGCGCGGTCTGACCGCGCCCGCCGGGACCGGGCACACCCGCCCGGCCGACCGGCGACCGGGGCCGACGACCCGAACCGGCCCGTCAGGTACCGGGTTTGTTCCCGTACACGTACACCTCGTCGCCGGTGTGCAGCAGTCCCCAGTACGCCTGGGCGTCCGCCGGCCGCATGTTGACGCAGCCGTGCGAGCCGGGCGGCGACGTGACCGAACCGTCGATCGCGTGGAACGCGATGCCGCCGTCGAAGAACTGGCTGTACGGCATCGCCACGTCGTACAGCGTCGACCAGTGGTTCATCGCGCGGTAGTAGACCTTGTGCAGGCCGGTGCGGGTCTCGAAGCCGTCCCGCCCGGAGCGGATGGCGACCGGGCCGTAGACCTGCTTGGCGCCGTCCTGGATCCAACTGACCTGCCGGCCGAGGTCCACGCACGCGATCCGACCGACATCGGTCGGGCAACCGCCCTCCCCGCCGCCGGCCTTGCGCTTGATCACGCCGTAGGTGACGGGCCCGGCGTAGCCGGCCGCCGGGCGGATGCCGTTCTGCGCCTGATAGGTACGGATGGCGCGGCAGTCGGCGGTGGACTGCCGGCCGTCCACCTTGAGCCCCAACGCCTTCTCCACCTGGCTTTGATACGGCCCGGTCCGCGCGGTACACGCGGAGGGGGCCGCGCTCGCGGGCGCGGCCAGGGCGACGGTCAGCGGAACCGCCACGGCGGTTGCGGCCGCCACCGCCCCCGCTCGCCGGCACGTACGTGTGAATACACTCATCGGCTCTCCCCTTCGCGTCGTACGCTCGCCCGCAGCCTGGTGCGGCACGCCCGTACGCCGGTCGCCGGCGGGTACGCAGGCTTCCACACTCGGTCGGTCCGGCGCGGAGTCGACAACGACGCACGCTTGTCGCCGTACCGGTTGGTCACGACGACCCGACGCTACCCGGTGGAAAGCAGCGATATACGTGGGAGGGCCGTCGAGTTCGCGGCCGGCCGGCACCGACGAGCATCGCGCGGCGCGGCCGACCCCGCCCGAAAGACGTTATGCAGCCGACTGGTTCGCCTGTGACCGACGCAACAAGGCGTCCATGGAGTCCACTTGACAGGCCCGGGGCGGGGCCGAACGCCGAGGCCCCCTCGTGACCCCGGCCGGGAGCCGAGCGAAGCCGCCACCGACACACCACCGGGCGCCCGGCTCTGCTCCCGCCCCGGCGGCTATCCCCGCTCGCCGGCGGGCGCACC
This sequence comes from Embleya sp. NPDC127516, assembly GCF_044765325.1. Taxonomy (NCBI): domain Bacteria; kingdom Bacillati; phylum Actinomycetota; class Actinomycetes; order Kitasatosporales; family Streptomycetaceae; genus Embleya; species Embleya sp. NPDC127516. The sequence continues at coordinate 262,923 of NZ_JBIWJT010000006.1, forward strand.
CCCGAGTTTGGCCGGCACCAGGACCAGCGCGACCACTGCGGCCAACACGAGCAGCCCGCCCGCCGTCTCCAGCGCGACCGCGTACCCGTGTGCGAGTTCGCGCTCGGACCCGCCGCCGTCCGGTCCGATCACCGACGCGGCCAGCGTGACCAGCCCGGCCAGGCCGATCGAACCGCCGATCTGTCGCGAGCTGTTGATCAGTCCGCCGGCCATCCCGGCCTCGTGCGCGGCGACTCCCGCGGTCGCGGCGGTGCCCAGCGGCACGAAGCACAGCCCCGCACCGATGCTCGCGACCAGCGAGGGACCCAGGATCGAGCGCAGGAAGGTGCCGTCGACGTCGAACGCGAGCCCGAACCAGCCGAAGCCCACCGCCGCGAGCACGGCGCCCAGTGCGAGCAGCCGTCCCGGGCCGATCCGGGCCATCGTCCGGGTGGCGAGCACCGAGCCGATCACGATCCCGCCGGAGAAGGGCACGAAGGCCGCGCCGGCGGCGGCCGGTCCGTAGTCGAGCACCTGCTGGAGATACAACGACGTGAAGTAGAACGCCGCGAACTGGCCGGAGAACAGCAGCATCATGAACAGGTTCGCGCCCAGCACCGGCCGATGGGTCAACAACCCCATCCGCAACAGCGGCTCGGCGACCCGCAGTTCGACCAGAACGAAGGCGGCCAGCAGGACCGCGGCGGCGGCGAGCGTACCGATCGTCACGGCCGATCCCCAGCCCTGCCGCTCGGCCCGCACCACGCCCAGCACCAATGTGGTCGCACCCGCGGTGACCAAGAGCGCGCCGACCGGGTCGAGCCTGGGCGTGGCGCCGGGCACGGGTCGATCCGCCGGCAGTCCGCGCGCGGCGAACATGGCGAACGCGACGATCGGCACGTTGATGAACATGACCGCCTGCCAGCCCACCGACTCGGTGAGCAGCCCGCCGATCAGCACTCCGAAGGCACCGCCCGCCGCGGCCGTCGCACCCCACAACCCCAGCGCCCTGGACCGCGCGGGCCCGGCCGGGAAGGTCACCGTGATCAGCGCGAACGCCACCGGCGCGAGCGCGGCGGCACCGATCCCCTGCACCGCGCGGGCGGCGATCAGCGCGCCGGGCGTGGTGGCCAGGCCGCCGCCCAGACCGGCCAGGCCGAACACGGCCAGGCCCGCGAGGAGTGTGCGACGGCGCCCGACCAGGTCACCGATCCGGCCGCCGAGCATCAGCAGCCCACCGAAGCTCAGCGCGTACGCGTTCACCACCCACGGCAGCCCGTCCGCGCCGAAGCCCAGATCGTCGCGGATGTCCGGCAGGGCCACGTTGACCACGGACATGTCCAGCGCGACGGTGAACTGCACGGTCAGCACCACGACCAGCAACATCCGGGTCGCACGCGGCATCCGGACCGGAACGGCCGCCGATTCGATCGTCCCGGTCATGCCCGCTCCCCCGCCCGCCCGGCCCGCCGCTCCAGGCGGGTGCCGGAGCGCCGGGAGATCGACATCAGATCGGCGGGCTCCTCGATCTCGAGTCGATGCCAACGCCCGCGCGGCACCACGAACGCGCCGCCGGCCCGCAGGGTGACCGGCGACTCCTCACCGGCGCCCTCCTCGGCGCGCAGCACGATCCGCAGCGCGCCCGTCCACACGCACACCACCTCGTCGGACTCGGGATGCATCTCCCAGTGGTCGGCGTGCAGGTCGGCGTCGGTCTCGACATGGAAGGCGGCCAACTGCCACCCCTGATCGACGCCGTCGGCACCGTCGGCGCCGCTCATCCGGCGCTCCCCGGCGCTGATCCGGCCGCCTTCGGCCAACCGGAGGGCGTCCTCGAACACATCGATGTGAGTCATCGAAGCTCCTTGCCACAAAAGGGAATCGGGCGCATCCGGGCGCGCCCGTCCGGCTCGGCGCGAGCCGCCGGAGCCGCGTTGACGTACTCTGTACGTGAACAACACCCATCGAACACGTACGTTGTACGTAAGTCAAGGAGGAGCATCGTGCCCGCGCCCCGAAAGTTCAGCCGCGAGCAACTGCGCACGGCGGCCCTGACCCTGGTGGACGCACACGGCCTGGGTGCGCTGACCATGCGCAGCCTGGCCGCGGCGCTGGGCACCGGGGCGATGACGATCTACAACTACGTGGACGGGCGCGAGGGCCTGGAGGGGCTGCTCGTCGAGGCGGTGATGGCGGACGCGCTGCCGGCTCTCGACGAGCAGCACGCCGAGGACGACGACTGGCGGGTCGACACCCGCCGGCTCGCCGAAGCGAACTGGCGTGCCGTACGCGCCCATCCGGACGTCATCCCGCTCATCCTCACCCGCCGGATCACCGACGGGTCCACGCTGGCGCACGGCGAGGCGTTGCTGCGCGCGCTCGCCCGCAGCGGCCGGCGCGGGGCCGACCTGCTGTACGCGTTCCGCGCCGTGACCGGCTTCGTCACCGGCTTCGCCCAGGCCGAACTTGCCGGCCCGCTCTCGATCGCGCCGGACGAGGACGTCCGGGCGATCACCGACCGGGCCCGCGCGCTGCCCACCGACCGTTTCCCGTACCTGATCGAGATCGCCGGGGCCGCCGCCGAGAGCACGCCCGAGACCGAGTTCCACGCCGGTCTCGACCTGCTGATCGCGGGCCTGGACGCGCACCCGGCCGGCCCGCGCCCGAACCCGTCTTCGGGGCCGGAGGGGACGTGATCGAAGACGTGATCGGAAGATCAACCGCTATGTCCGGGAATGGTGGCCGGCGTTCGCTCGTTGTACCGAACAGTCGGTGAACGGGTGTCCCCGGGCCCAACCTTTGCCGCCGCGAATTACCGTTCGGCTGGAGTCGCGGCGTGCCCCCCGCCGAGAGGTGATCCCGCTCACCGACGCCTGAACGACGGCGCCGCCCCCTCCCCCCGAGGGCGGCGTCGTCCTTGTCGTTCGCCACCGCTTCCCGCCCCGCGCGGCACGCGCGCCGCGCCGTGACCCATGCCATACCCGAACCGATCGTCCGCGCCGCAACCAACCTGTGCGCGAAGCCGTCCGTTTCCGAGGAGGCCGCCGTCACGACGACGTGCGGCCGGCACCTGTTCGGTCCGTTCCGGCCGCCCGGTACGGTGTCGAGCCAGTCCGCGGCAACGCGGCATCGGTTCGACGACATCTTTCTCGGGGGTCGTTTTGAGTTCCGCACCGGAGTCCGGTGGTCGCCGTCGGCGCGCGAACGCGTCGCGACCACCCTCCTCCGACGCGGTCTCGACCGCTCCCGCGGCGGACGGCGAGGAACTCGGTGCCGAGCCCGCCGACGAAGCGCCCGCCGTACCGCGCGCCCGCCGAGGCGAGGACGCCTCGGGCGGTCGGGCCGCCCGACGGGCCAAGGGCACCGGGCACGGCAAGCCGCGCCGCTTCCGCAAGCTCAAGATCACCGCGCTGGTGATGTCGCTGGTGCTGGTCGCGCTCGGGATCACCGGCTACGTGATCTATCAAAAGCTCAACGCCAACATCAAGCACAGCAAGCTCAACACCAGCGACGTGGACGTGCCCAAGGAGGCGCCCGACGAGTTCGGCCGCACCCCGATGAACATCCTGATGATCGGCTCGGACGGCCGGAACGACCCGACCGACTGCAAGCTCGGTGGCGCCTGCGACGGCGGCGCGCCGCGGGCGGACGTGCAGATGTTGCTGCACGTCTCGGCGGACCGCAGCAACGCCTCGGTGATCAGCATCCCGCGCGACACCCGCGTGGCGATACCGGCCTGCACCGACCCGAAGACCAAGCAGAAGTTCCCGCCGATCAACGCCACGATCAACGAGAGCCTCGGTCGCGGCGGGCCCGGCTGTGTGGTCGGCACGTGGCAGTTGCTCACCAAGGTCCACATCGATCACTTCATGATGGTCACCTTCTCCGGCGTGGTCTCGATGGCCGACGCGGTCGGCGGGGTCGACGTGTGCGTGCAGTCGAACATCCAGGACGAGGCGGTCGAGTACGTCAACGGCGAACGGCACGTGATCGGTTCGCACCTGCGGCTGACCGCCGGCACGCACAAGATCCAGGGCGAGGACGCGCTCAAGTGGCTGCGTACGCGGCACGCCTTCGAGGACGGCAGCGACGTCGGGCGCACCCACGCGCAGCACATGTACCTCAACTCGATGGTGCGCACGCTCAAGTCGAACAGCACCATCACCAACCCGATCAAACTGTTCAAGGTCGCCGACGCCGCGACCAGGTCGCTGACCGTCGACGACGGCCTCAACGGGATCCAGAAACTCACCTCGTTGGCGACCACGCTGAACAAGGTGAACACCAACCGGATCACCATGACCACGATGCCGCACGACGCGGATCCGCAGGCCCCCGATCAGCATCTGGTCCCGGCCGCGTCCGCCGAGACGTTGTTCAAGATGGTCCGCTCCGACGTCGCGTTCGACAAGAACGGCCCGCCGCCGGGCACCGAGACCACCGCGCCGCCCTCGGCACCGCAACCGCCCCCGCCGCCCGCGGTGGACAAGGCCGCGATCCGGATCACCGTGGTCAACGGCACGACCAGGACGAGCCTGCCCTCCGCTGTCACGGAGGGCCTGATCGCACAGGGCTTCACGAAGACCACGAAGGACCCGAACCCGATCAAGCGACAGACCAGCGCGGTGATCTTCCCGGCCAAGGACCGGGTCCAGGCGCAGGCCGTCGCCGACGCGCTCGGCCTGCCCGCCACCGCGTTGTCCCCCCAGCCGAACGCGACCCACGTGACGGTGCAGATCGGCGCGGACTGGGGCTCCGGCGCCACCTTCAAGGGCGCGGGCAAGAGCAGCACCCCCTCGGCACCGCCGTCCGCCCCGCCGCCCCCGCCGGCCGGTGAACTCCCCAAGGGCTCCTCCGCCCTGAACGCTTCCGAAGAGGGCGCGTGCATGAAGGTCTACACCGAGGCCAAGGACCGCAACGGCAAACCGATCTACACCTGGTAGCAACCGCCGGGGAGCACCGGCCCAGGCCGAGCGATTCGGGGCCTCGGCCGGCGCCGGTACCCGACTCGGCGGCGCCGGCACGCCCGAACTGTGGGGCGGATTAAGCCGGTTCGCCCCCAATCGTCCCGACGCCGGGTCGACCGCCCGTCGGAAAGACGTCAAAAAGACGGTAAGGTGGCCCTACCGAAGACATGTCGTACGTCGGCCTGCGCGCCGACGCCGTCCTCGGTGGGCGAGGACGTCGGCCATTGCGGCCGGATCCGCAGGACTGGTGAACCGGGTTTCCGGCGACCGCGGTTCGCCCGCCGACCGAGCGCACAGCGCCATCGCGACTCTCGCGTCGCCATCCACCGCAGGCGGTCACGCCCGCGTCGAGCCCCGGCACGCCGGTATTTCCCGGCCCGTTCCCGGCAGGTTCGACGTCGCGCGCCGGCCGCGTCCCGGGTGGCTTCAGCGCCGAACTTCCGCCGCCCCGCCGGGGCGTGTCGTCCGAAGACGGTGCGCGCACGGTCCGACCCGCGACCGGTCCCCACCGGCCGCGGTCCCCCATGACCCGAACCACCGGCGACCCGGGTGCGAACCCCGGATCCGGACGACTGGAAACCAGGTGCCCACGATGACCGCCATACCCCACCATCGCCCCGTCGGTCCGCTCACCGTCGCGCAGGCCATGCGGCCGGCCGAGCTGCGGATCGACGTGAACACCATGGTCGACAAGGCCGTCGACATCATCCGGGTGGCCGACGCCGACCACGTGATCCTGCACGCCGAGGACGGCCGCTGCCTCGGCGTCGTGCGCCGGGCGCAGCTCGCGCCGTACCAGAACCGCTCGTGGTACACCGCGCGCACGCCGATCGGGAACATCACGCACGACGGCGGCCCGTTCGCCCGGCCGGAGATGCCCGCCGGCGAGGCGCTGGCCACCATGCGTGCCCGGGGCATGCGGGTGTGGGCGGTGACCGACGAGGCCGGTCGCGCCGTCGGCCTGCTCACCCCGGACGCGCTGCGCACCGTGCTCACCGGCGAGCGCGGCCCGCTCGACGCTGCTGCCTGAAGCCCGGACGCCTAACCGGCCGCGCCCGAGGCCGCCGGGTAGTCCACGTAGCCGCGCGCGCCCCCGCCGTACACGTCCGCCACCGGCGGCGGGGCCAACGGCAGCCCCTCGGCGATCCGCGCGGTCAGGTCCGGATTGCTGATGAACAGCCGGCCGAAGGCCACCACGTCGGCCAGTTCGGCGGCCAGCAACCGCTCGGCCGTCGCCGGGTCGACCGGCGTCGGGCCGTTGTGGTTCGCGATCAGCGTGCCGGTCCAGCGCGGGCGCAGATCCGCGAGGGCGGCGTAGTCGCCACGCTCCAGCACGTGCAGGTAGGCCAGGCCGAGCGGGTCGAGCGCGTCGACCAGGGCCCGGTAGGTCCCGCGCGCGTCCGCCTCGCGGATCTGGTTCTCCGGGTTGTCCGGCGAGATGCGCAGGCCCACCCGATCCGCGCCGATCTCGGCGGTGACCGCGGCCACCACCTCCAGTACGAAGCGCAGCCGGTTCTCCCGCGACCCGCCGTAGCGGTCGGTGCGCAGGTTGGTGTTCTCGGCCAGGAATTGCTGGAACAGATAGCCGTTGGCGCCGTGGATCTCGATGCCGTCGAACCCGGCCTCGATCGCCCGCCGCGCACCGCGCGCGAACGCCGCGATCACCTCCTCGATCTCGGCGAGGGTCAGTGCGCGCGGGGTCACGTGCGGCAGCAGGCCGTCCCGAGTGAAGATCGGCGCCTCGGTGATCGGCACCGCCGAGGGCGCGGTCGGCGTCGTGCCGTCCAGGGTCACCGGGTGCGTCATCCGGCCCACGTGCCACAGCTGGGCGAAGATCCGGCCGCCCGCGTCGTGCACGGCGGTGGTGATCTCGCGCCAGCGCGCGACCTGTTCGTCGGTGCGCAGTCCCGGGATGCCGGGGCCGGACTTGCCGAGCGGGTGGATCGAGATGCCCTCGGTGATCAGTAGCCCGGCGCCGGCGCGCTGGGTGTAGTAGGCAACGGCGTGCTCGCTCGGCACACCGGTGGTGTCGTCGGCGCGGCCCCGGGTCATCGGGGCCATCGCGATCCGGTTGGGCAGGTCCAGGAGGCCGCGCCGGTGCGGGGTCAGCAGCGGGTTCGCGGTGGCGGTGGGAGAGGTCAACGCGTCATCCGTTTCATCGGGTCGATCGGTTCCGGTGGGATCGGGGCCGGCGGTCGAGCACGGTGACCTCGATCTGCGTACACCAGGAAGGTGTATGCTCATACATTGTTTGCTTGTGCATGCATAATCTGGCACTGCATGTAACCTGCTGTCAACAGCGGTCGTACGCTCCGCCGGACCGGCCGCCGGGACTCCACCGAACCGGCGACCCGCCCGCACGGGCGACTCGCCCACACGGCGAAAGGGGACGGGCCATGGACGCGAAACTCTGGGAACAGGTCGTCGTACTGCACGCGCGCGTCGAGCACGACCTCGGCAGGACGCTGCAACGGCGGCACGGAATCGGCCTGTCCGAGTACCGCGCGCTCTCCCGGCTCTCGGTCGCGCCCGACGGCGAGCTGCGCATGCAGGAACTCGCCGATTCGATCGGTCTGAACCAGAGTTCGGTCAGCCGCCTCGCGGTCCGCCTGGAAACCGACGGACTCACCCGACGCGACCTGTGTCCCAAGGACCGCCGAGGCGTATACACGGTGATCACCGACGACGGGCGCACCCGGCTGGCCCAGGCCGACGCCACCTACGCGGAGGCGCTGACCGCCGCACTGGCCAAGGCCGCCGCCGATCCGCACCTGGCGGAGGCGACGACGGCCCTGGGCGCGATCCCGGTCGCCCTCTGACCCGGAGCGGTGCTCAGCGCCCGGCCAGGAAGCGTCGCTGGTCGCCGAGGTACCCGGCGGCGAACAGGTCACGCGGCGCGAAGACCGCCGTGAACCAGGTGTCGATCCGCGAGTCCTCGATGTCCTTCTCCACCATCGAGTGCGCCGCGCCCGGGTAGTGCCGGACCGTCAACTCGGCCCGCCCGCCCAGCAGTCGGCGATACTCCGCCTCGGTCTCCGCGACGTCCACGTTCACGTCGTGCCCGGCGAGCATCAACAACACCGGCACCCGCACCCCGGCCAGGTCCGCGCTCGCGTCGGCGGCGAAGTTCCTGCGCGCGAACGCCCACCGGTCGGCCGGCATGTCCGCGGCGTCCCCCAGGGCCGCGCGGTACCGCTCGTGGCTCGCCCCCTCCTGGAGCAGCCGTCGGGTCTCGTCGCTGCGCCGCACCTCGGTCTCGATCCGCTCCGCCGAGGCGTGCTCGGCGCGCAGTTCGGCGAGCAGGTTGTAGCGGCCCTGACGCAACCAGTTGATCGCGGGCGAGACGGCGATCAGGAACCGTACGTCCGGCGTGCGCGCGGCCACCTTCGGCAACACCCAACCCGCCTGACTGGCACCCCACAGGCCCACCCGCGCGTGGTCCACGTCCGGCCGGGAGCGACTCCACGCGATCGCCGCCTCGGTCTCCCGGGCGCGGTCCTCCATGCTCTGGTCGAGCCAGTTCCCCGGCGCGCCGTCCACTCCGGGCTTGGTCCAGGACAACGTCGCGTAGCCCGCCCGCGCGTACGCCTCCATCTGCGGCCGGTAGAACCCGTCGTTGGTGGTGTTCTTCGGCCCGTCGCCGTGCACCAACACGACCAGCCCGTACGGACCGCGCCCGCGCGTGGGCTTGGCCAGCACACCGTCCAGCCGTTGCGCGCCGTCCCGGAAGGAGATCCGCTCCTCGTCGAGGTCGTAGGTGTTCGCACGGTCCGCGTACACCACCGCGCCCAGGCCGACCAACAGGAGCAGCGCGACGATCGCGGCGCCGATCGTGAGCCCGCGATGGCGTCGAACAACCGATCCGAGCTTCATGCCTTCGTCTCCTTCATCCGGCTGCGTATCGCACCCTCATCCGCAATAACTATCGAATTGCAAACGCTCGTCTGTCAAACGAACGTTTCAAGTATGCTGTCTCCGGATGCCCGGCATGATCGACCACGACGCCGAGGACGACCCACCACCCGGAGGCAGCGATGGACCAGGCGAGCGAGCCGAACGATCGACGCGGTTCGGATCACCGGCACCCGGGCGCGCTGCTGATCCGCCGCGGCCTGCCGCCCGACGCGCGCCGGCGGGCGGCCGAGCTGTACTGGGAGGCGTTCGGGCGCAAGCTGGGCACCGCGCTGGGCCCGGCCGAGGCCGGGACGGCGTTCATCGCCGAGCACCTGCACGCGGACCGCGCGATCGCCGCGACCCGGGACGGCGTACTGGTCGGCCTGGCCGGCTACACGCACGGTGGCCATGGCCTCACCGGCGGCACGGCGCGCGATGTGCTGCGGGCGTACGGCCGACTCGGCGGCCTGCACCGCGTCGCCATCCTGGCCCTGCTCGAACGCAGGCCCGGGTCATCGGAGTTGGTCATGGACGGGATCGCCGTCGACCCGTCGCAGCGCGGCACGGGCATCGGCAGCCTGCTGCTGGACGAGGTGGCCGTGCTCGCCCGCGAACTCGGCTGCCGACGGATCCGGCTCGACGTGATCGACGTGAACCCGCGTGCCCGCGCGCTCTACGAACGACACGGCTTCGTCGCGACCAGGACCGAGCACACGCCCTACCTGCGCCCATTGCTGGGCTTCGGGGCCGTGACCACCATGATCCGCAGGATCGGGCCCGCCTCGACGCCCGCGCGCGGGTGAGCGGGATGGGCCGCCCCGCGCGCTCGTATGCTCGGGCCATGCCAGGAACGCCAGGAGTCGACCCGGTCGAGATCCCGACCCGCACCCTCGTGTACGCGCTGGTGCGGCCGGACGGCAGCGTGGACGCGGGCGAGCTGTACACCGTCGCGGGCGAGCTCGGGATGACCGACCAGCAGGTGCGGCTGTGCGTCAAACGCCTGATCGCCGAGGGGCGGTTCACCCATCACGGTCGTGGTCGCAAGGCGGTGCTGAGCGCGTCCGAGGACACCCTGCGCACCATCGAACCCAACGTCGAGTTCGTCCGCTACGCGTTCCGCCAGGATCGCGGCCTGGAACCGTGGGACGGCACGTGGCGACTGGTCGCGTTCGCGATCCCGGAGTCCGCGCGATCCGCGCGCGACGCGCTGCGCGACGCGATCCTGCGACTGGGCGGCGCGGCGCTGCACGGCGGCCTGTACGTGTCCGCGAACGAGTGGACCGACCTGGTCTCGGCCGAGGCGGGCCGCCTGGGCGTATCGGACGCGGTAACCCTGCTCACCAGCCGGGACCTGCGCATCGGCCCGCTCGATCGCCCGACGGAACTGGCCGCCCACCTGTGGCCGCTCACCGAATTGGCCGAGCGCTACGAGCGCCTGATCGAGACCACCCGCCCCAGACTGGCCCGCCTGGAATCGAACGCCGACATCGACGACGTCGAACTACTCACCATCGGCGTCGAGTTGACCGTCGAATTCAGCCGAGCAATGGAACCCGACCCCCTGCTCCCCCCGGAACTCCTCCCCACCCCCTGGCCCGGCCACCAGGCCCGCAACCTCCTCTCCCGAGCCTGGAACGCGGTAACGGCCCGAGACCACACCCACACAACCCGCCGCCTATACCGCCTATACGAACCCGACCCCCACCCCCTCTAACCAACCCGAAACTCGCCCCCACCCCCGCTCGAAGTCACCCCAAAACCCCAGCACACGCCCCAAGCCGACCCAAACTCAACCCGCCCGGCACTTGAGGGCACCCGAAAACCGCAGCGCATCCATGAAGCTCACCCAACCCCTCCGGCCCGTCCGGCGCTTGAGGACACCCAGGACACCCCAAAAGTCCAGCAAACTCACCAAGCCCAGCCACAATCAGCCTGTCCGGCGTTTGAGGACAAAAGGAACCCACGCGCCGCGAAGCTAGGTCGACAACACCGCGATCACCTAAGACACCTGGCAGCGCGCGACCGACGCGGACCTGGACGTGGTGGCCGAGGCCGGCGAGACCAACCTGTACGGGCCCTGGCGCACGGTGCAGGCGTTCCTGCCGCTGCCGCGCCGCTCGGCCCATCCCAGGGTGGTTCAACGTGAGCAGCGAGGCCGCGTCGCTGACCAACATGGGCGGCGGCACGCCCGCGTACACGATCTCCAAGGTCGGTCTCAACGCGCTCACCCGGATGCTCGCGGCCGAACCGCGCCCGGACCGCGTCCTGGTCAAGGCGATCTGCCCGGGCTGGGTGGCCACCGAGATGGGCGGCCCGGGCGGGCGCCCGGTCGCGGCGGGCGCGGCGGGCATCGTCTGGGCGGCGACCCTTCCCGACAACGGCCCTACCGGCGGCTTCTTCCGGGACACCCACCCGCTGCCGTGGTAGCGGGCGGCGTGCCGAGCCCGCGCGACCCCATATCGTCGAGCCATCCGACGGAACGTGGGTCGAGGGAGTGGTCGTGGAGGTCGAGCAGTTCGCGGTCGTGGTCGCCGAGCGCATGGGGCGCCCCCGGCGCAACGAGCGCCGCTCGCGCGGCGAGCGGCTGTTCGACGCGCTGCGCGAGTTGGTGGAGGGCGGCGACCTGCTCGCCGAGACCCGGCTGCCGTCCGAGCGCGCGCTCGCCGAGGCGCTCGGGCTCAGTCGCGGCACGGTCGCCTCGGCCTACCTCTCGCTGAACCGGATCGGCCTGGTCGAACGGCGCCACGGCAGCGGCTCGTACGTGCGTCCCGGCGGTCGGCCGACCTTCTCCCGCTGGCTGCGCGAGGGCGCCATCGTGGTCGACTTGGCCAAGGCGGTCGTACCCGACGCCTCGCTGCTGCCGGACACCGCGCTGCGCGTGGAGGACCTGCTCGACGCCCGACCACAGGACGGGTACGCGCCGGCCGGCGACCCGCGACTGCGCGCGCTGGTCGCGGCGCACGCGTTGCCCGCGGGGTTCGGCGCGGAGGACATCGTGGTGACCTCGGGCGCACAGCAGGCGATCCACCTGGTCGCCGACGCGCTGCTCGCGCCCGGCGACCGGATCCTGGTCGAGCCGACCACCTATCCCGGGATGCTCGCCGCGGCGTACCGCTTCGGCGCCGAGGCGATCCCGGTGCCGGGCGATCGGCACGGCTTCGATCCGGACGAGTTGCGGGCGGCGATCCGCCGGCATCGACCCGCGTACGCGTTCTCGCTGCCCGTGCACAACCCGACCGGAGCCATGGTCTCGGCCCGGCGGGCGAAGGCGGTCGCCCGGGTGGCCGCCGAGGAGGGCGCGCTGCTGGTGGAGGACCGCACCCTCGCCGAGCTCGCCGACGGGCCGGTCGCCTCGGCGGCCGAACACCTGCCCGAGCGCACGGTGTGCCTGGGTTCGCTGTCCAAGACCACGTGGGGCGGTCTGCGGCTGGGTTGGGTGGCTGCGCCGACCTCCGTGCGGACCCTGCTGATCGAGGCCAAGCAGCGTACCGACCTGGCCTGTTCCACGCTGGACCAGCAACTCGCGATCCACCTGCTGCGCGACCCCGACCGGCCGAGGCGGGTCCGCGCTTGGGCCGACACGCTCGCCGCCCGCCGGGACCACTTCGCCGCCGAACTCACCCGGCACCTGCCCGAGTGGGAGTGGACCCTGCCAAGCGGCGGCCTGTCCCTGTGGGCCCGGTTGCCCGGCGTGGACGGCGAGGACTTCGTCGCCGGCGCCCTTCGCCACGGCGTCGCGGTCTCCCCCGGCGCCGTCTTCGCGCCGGACCCGGACACCGCCGCCGAGCACATCCGCCTGAGCTTCGCGTGGCCCGAACCGGTGCTGTCCCAGGCCGTCGAACTCCTGTCCGCGGCCTGGCGCGAGGCCCGTCGGGTCCGCTAGTGCCGCACCAGGGCGGGCCCGGGTCCGTTCCGGGCGGTGATGAACTCCCTTGTCCGGTAAGCCGCCCGCCCGCACCCCGGCCCGCACCCCCGGCCCGCGCCGAGGGGCGGCTCGGGCGTGTCCGGATGGCGGATCGGCACTAGTGGACCAATAGCGATCGGGCTAATGTGCCACTCATCAAGTGGCCCATCGAAGTGTCTCTCGGTGATCCACTTGTCGAGCACGCCCGACGGCGGCGCCGCACGGCGCCCGCGGCCGAAGGCGACCACGCACGAGCGCACGAGGGCGGGAGCAGCAATGGCACTGACCGAAGCGGACCGGATCTGGATGGGCGGCACGCTCGTGCCGTGGGCGGACGCGAAGGTGCACGTCCTCAGTCACGGACTGCACTACGGCACCGGCGTACTGGAGGGCACCCGGGCCCACCTCACCCCGCGCGGCCCCGCGGTGTTCCGGCTCGACGACCACCTGCGGCGGTTCCGCGAGAGCGCCCACATCGTGGGCTTCGAACTGCCCTACGACCTGCCCACACTGCGCGCCGCGACGCTGGAACTGATCGCGGCCAACGGGCACTCCGAGTGCTACCTGCGCCATCTCGCGCACATCGGCTACGGCGAGATGGGTCCGGCCCTGCGGCCCGAGATGGCGGTCGAGGTGAGCATCGCCGGGTGGGAGTGGCACGCCTACCTCGGCGACGCGCCGGCCGAGCGCGGCATCCGCCTGGCCACCAGTTCGTGGCGGCGCAACGACCCCAACGCGCTGCCGCCCGCGGCCAAGGCCACCGCGGGCTACCTCAACGCGGCGCTGGCCAAGACCGCGGCGCTGCGGGCGGGCTACGACGAGGCGCTGCTGCTCAACGCGGACGGCTACGTCAGCGAGTGCAGCGCGGCCAACGTCTTCGCGGTGCGCGACGGCGTGCTGTTCACCCCGCCGCCGAGCGCCGGCGCGCTGCGCGGGATCACCCAGGACACCGTGCTCACCCTGGCCGCGGATCTGGGTCTGGCGGTCCGTACCGAGAACCTGCTCCGCTCGGATCTGTACACCGCCGAGGAGATCATGGTCTGCGGCACGGCCGCGGGCGTGGTCGCGGTGGCCTCGCTGGACGACCGCGAGGTAGCCACCGGGCCGATCACCCGGAAGATCCAGGACGCCTACACCGCGGCGATCACCGGCACGGACGAGCGGTACGCGCACTGGCTCACCCTCGTGCACCAGTGACGACGGGCCGAACGGGTCGTAACGAGCGCACGACACGCCCCTAATGGGCGAACTTACCCATATTGCTGTGATTTTGTGGATATCAGGATTTACGTCCCGCTCACCCACATTTCATGGGAGATGACAATGCGCCTCCGTACCTCGCTGATCGCCGTTGCCGGCGCCGCGCTCTTCGCCTTCGCCGGTGCCGGCACCGCTCAGGCGGGCGACCACGACGACGGCCTCGTGGTCGGTCACCACACCAGCTCCGGCGTGAAGTTCTCGGACGGCTGCGGCCACCACGGCGGCGACTTCGCCGTGTGGCACTCCACGAACTCGTTCGTCGCGATCGACTGACGTTTCGCGACTCGCACCGAAACGGCCCGTCCACCCCTCGGGGTGGACGGGCCGTTTCGCTGTGTACGGTTCCGAACGGGTCGTCGACGGTCCGAGGGCATCGACACGTCCGGATCGTCGACCTTGACCTCAAGTCAACTTGAAATTCTAGGGTGTTCTTACGCCGCCCGAACCACCGCCGACGGGCCGTGTTCGCCACCTTGGATCGCACTCGGGGAGAACCACCATGCACACCTCTTCGATCGCAGCCGCCGACTCGGCGCGGCATCGACCGACCGGTCGGCACAATCCGATCGACCACCCCATCGATGGGCACTACGGTCGAGGACGGAATCCGCCTCGGCGCCGCGCCCTCGACCCGCACCCGGGTCCGGTGCCCCGCACGGGGCCCACCCCGCGCCCGTGTACGGCTCGTGCCCCAGGTCGGCTGTACTCCTCCGACCCGAAGAGGACCTCGTGCTGATCCGCCTGCTGCGCGCGCACCTGCGCCCGTACGCCAAACCGATCGCCTTGGTGGTGCTGCTGCAACTCGTGCAGACGCTCGCCACCCTGTATCTGCCCACCCTCAACGCCGACGTCATCAACAACGGCGTGGTCAAGGGCGACACCGGCTACATCCTGCGGGTCGGCGCCGCGATGATCGGGGTGACCCTGGTCCAGATCGTCTGCGCGGCGATCGCGGTGTACTTCGGCGCGCGGATCGCGATGGGCGTGGGGCGCGACATCCGCGCGGCGGTGTTCAACCGGGTGCAGACCTTCTCCGCGCGCGAGGTCGGCGAGTTCGGCGCGCCATCCTTGATCACCCGCACCACCAACGACGTGCAGCAGGTCCAGATGTTGGCCCTGCTCGCGCTGACCCTGATGGTGTCCGCGCCGATCATGTGCTTCGGCGGCATCCTGATGGCGGTCAACCAGGACGTCCCGATGTCCTTGTTGTTCCTGATCATCGTGCCCGCGCTGGTCCTGGCCGTGGGCTGGATCGTGCGTGCGATGCCGCCGCTGTTCCGCGTCCTGCAGGGCCGGATCGACAACGTGAACCGGATCATGCGCGAGCAGATCACCGGGATCCGGGTGATCCGCGCGTTCGGCCGGGACGGCCACGAACAGGCCAGGTACGCGGACGCCAACGCCGAGATCCGCGACGTGTCGCTCTCGCTCGGCCGGCTGATGGCCTTCATGTACCCGTCGGTCCTGCTGGTGTGGGAGACCTCGGCGATCGTGATCGTGTGGATCGGCGGCCACCGGATCGGCGCCGACTCGATGGACATCGGCGCGCTGGTCGCCTTCCTCAGCTACCTCGCGCAAATCCTGATGTCGGTGATGATGGCCACCTTCATGACCATGATGATCCCGCGCGCGTCGGTCTGCGCGGACCGGATCGCCGAGGTGCTGGACACCGAGACCAGCCTGACCGTGGCCGAGGCGCCGGTGACCGCGCTGCACGCGCACGGCCGGCTCGAACTGCGCGACGTGAGCTTTTGCTACCCCGGCGCCGAGGAGCCGGTACTGCGTGGCATCGACCTGATCGCCCGTCCCGGTGAGACCACCGCGGTGATCGGCAGCACCGGCGCCGGCAAGACCACGCTGCTGAGCCTGATCCCGCGCCTGCTCGACGTGACCGGCGGCGCGGTCCTGGTCGGCGGCGTGGACACCCGCGAGTTGGACCCCGCGCTGTTGTCCCGCACGGTGGGGCTGGTGCCGCAGAAGCCGTACCTGTTCTCCGGCACCATCGCCTCCAACCTGCGCTACGGGAACCCGGACGCCACCGACGAGGACCTGTGGCGGGCCCTGGAGATCGCACAGGCCCGCGCGTTCGTCGAGGCACTGCCCGAGCAACTGGACGCGCCGATCGCCCAGGGCGGCGGCAACGTCTCCGGCGGCCA
This sequence comes from Embleya sp. NPDC127516, assembly GCF_044765325.1. Taxonomy (NCBI): domain Bacteria; kingdom Bacillati; phylum Actinomycetota; class Actinomycetes; order Kitasatosporales; family Streptomycetaceae; genus Embleya; species Embleya sp. NPDC127516. The sequence goes on from NZ_JBIWJT010000006.1 coordinate 279,083, forward strand.
GCGACAACGCCTGGCCATCGCCCGGCTGTTGGTGGTCAAGCCGGAGATCTACCTGTTCGACGACTCGTTCTCCGCACTCGACTACTCCACCGACGCGGCGTTGCGCGCGGCGTTGGTCGAGGAGACCGCCGAGGCCACCGTGGTGATCGTCGCGCAGCGCGTGGCCACCATCCGGCACGCGGACCGGATCGTGGTACTCGACGAGGGCCGCGTGGTCGGCACCGGCACGCACCGCGAGTTGATGGCCGGCAACGACACCTACCGCGAGATCGTGCTGTCCCAGCTCACCGAGGAGGAGGCGGCGTGACCACCACCGAGGAGACCACCGAATCCGGCGACTCGACCGAGGCCGCCGTCCCGCAACGCCGCCCCGGTCCGCCGCCCGGCGGCGGACCGGCCGCGCGGATGATGGGCGGCGCGCCGACCGAGAAGTCGATGCACTTCAAGGCGTCCGGTCGCCGCCTGCTGGGCATGATGGCCCCCGAGCGCGCCCGGCTGTACGCCCTGCTCATGTGCGGCATAGCGGGCGTCGGCCTCGCCGTGCTCACCCCGCGGCTGCTCGGCAAGGCCACCGACGCGATCTTCACCGGCGTCGCCGGCGACGGCATCGACTTCGGGCACGTGCGGACCATCCTGCTGGCCACCTTCGCGGTCGTGGTCGGCTCGGTGCTGTTCGCCTTCGTGCAGGGCCGGCTGACCGCGACGATCGTCCAGCGCACCACCTACCGGCTGCGCGAGGAAGCCGAGACCAAACTGTCCCGGCTGCCGCTGAACTACTTCGACAAGCAGCCGCGCGGCGAGGTGCTCTCGCGCACCACCAACGACATCGACAACATCGCGCAGACCCTCCAGCAGGCGATGGGCCAGATCGTGCGCTCGGTGCTGACCATCGTCGGTGTGCTGGTGATGATGTTCTGGATCTCGCCGCTGCTCGCGCTCGTCGCGCTGATCAGCGTGCCCACCTCGATCCTGGTCACGATGCTGATCGGCAAGCGCGCACAGCCGCAGTTCGTCAAGCAGTGGTCCAGTACCGGCAAGCTCAACGCGCACATCGAGGAGATGTACACCGGACACGCGCTGGTGAAGGTGTTCGGTCGGCAGAAGGAGTCCGCCGAGGTCTTCGACAAGCACAACGAGGCGCTGTACGCGGCCGGTTTCAAGGCGCAGTTCATCTCCGGCCTGATCCAGCCCGCGATGGCCTTCGTCGGCAACCTCAACTACGTGCTGATCGCGGTGATCGGCGGCCTGCGGGTGTCCTCCGGCGCGATGACGCTCGGCGACATCCAGGCGTTCATCCAGTACTCGTACGAGTTCAACGGTCCGGTCACGCAGGTCGCCTCGATGGCCAACCTGCTCCAGTCCGGCGTCGCCTCGGCCGAGCGGGTGTTCGCGCTGCTCGACGCCAAGGAGCAGTCCCCCGACCCGGAGCCGCCCGCCCGGATCGAGAAGGTGACCGGGCACGTCGCCTTCGAGGGCGTCTCGTTCCGGTACGACCCGGCCAAGCCGCTGATCGAGGACCTGGACCTGGAGGTGCACCCGGGCCAGACGGTGGCCATCGTCGGTCCCACCGGCGCGGGCAAGACCACCCTGGTCAACCTGCTGATGCGGTTCTACGAGGTGACCGGCGGTCGGATCACCGTGGACGGCGTGGACATCGCCACGATGGCCCGCGAGGATCTGCGCGCCCCGATCGGCATGGTGCTCCAGGACACCTGGCTGATCGGCGGCACGATCGCGGACAACATCGCGTACGGCGTCGGCGACGTCTCGCGCGAGCAGGTGGTCGCGGCGGCCCGGGCCACCCACGCCGACCGCTTCGTGCGCACCCTGCCGGACGGGTACGACACCGTGCTCGACGACGAGGCCGGCAACCTCAGCGCGGGCGAGAAGCAACTGCTCACCATCGCACGGGCGTTCCTGACCGAACCGCAGATCCTGGTGCTGGACGAGGCGACCAGTTCGGTGGACACCCGCACCGAGGTGCTGATCCAGAAGGCGATGAACTCGCTGCGCCGGGGCCGGACCAGCTTCGTGATCGCCCACCGGTTGTCCACGATCCGGGACGCGGACGTGATCCTGGTGATGGAGTCCGGCTCGATCGTCGAACAGGGCACGCACGAGACGCTGTTGGCGGCCGAGGGGGCGTACGCGCGGCTGTACGCCTCGCAGTTCGCCCAGCCGGCGGCGGAGATCCTCTAGATCGGCCGAACCCGCCACGCGGGTGCCCGAGGTCGCGTACCTCGGGCATCCGCGCGCTTCCTGCGGTTCCGCGGTCAGCCGGCGGATCGGGCGGATCGTGGCGCCGGTTCGGGCGCGGCGTGCGCGCCGCGGTTGCCGGACAGGACCAGGCCGACCAGGAGTTGGCCGACGGCGGTGACCACGAGTGCGGCCATCGGCACCGTCCAGCCGCCGGTGGCGCCGTGCATCAGGCCCAGTGCGAACGGGCCGGTCGCGGCGACCGCGTAGCCCAGGGACTGGGCCAGCGTGGACAGCGCGGTCGTCTCGGCGGCGCCGGTGCCGCTGCCGCCGATCACGGAAAGCACCAGCGGGAACGAGCAAAAGCCCAGGCCGACCGCCGCCGCCCAGACCGCGGGCAGCGCGACGGGGGCCACGAGCAGGCCGACGAAGCCGATCAGCATGCTCACCGACACCACCACGAACGCGGGCCGCAGCCGCCCGGTGGCCCGCACGAACGCGAGCAGCGCGAAGGTCGCCGGGATGCCCGCCCCCTGGGTGATCGCGAGCATCGCGCCCGCCTTGCCGCTGCTCATCCCCTCGTCCGAGAGCAGCGTCGGCAACCAGCCGACCAGGGCATAGCAGTTCAGCGCCTGGAGCGCGAAGTAGGCCGTGACCAGTCGGCCCAGCCGGGTGCGCGCCATCGTCCACGGCGACACGTACGCTGCGGGGCCGGCCTCGGCGGTGAGCGCGTGCGGCGCCCGGACCAGCGACCACACCAGCAGCGCGGCGACGGCCGGCAGCGCCCACACCGCGAGCCCCAGCGACGGCGAGTCCAGGCCGTCCGCCACCGGCACCGCGATCGCGGCGGCCAGCGTCGCGCCCAGCGCCATCACCGTGGTGTACACCCCGGTCAGCACCGACACGCGGTGCGGGTAGTGCGCGCGCAGCAACGCGGGCAGCAACACGTTGCCCACGGCCAGGCCGGACATGCCCAGTACGGTTCCGGTCAGCAGCGCCCAGGTGGTCGGCACGACCCGGATGCCCAGCCCGGCGGCCAGCGCGAACAGCGCCACCAGGACCGCTCGTTCGGTGCCGAACCGGCGGGCCAGCGGTGCCGCGGTCAGCCCGGCGGCGGCGAAGCACAATGTCGGCAGGGTCGGCAGCAGCGACGCGGTCACCGAGCCGAAGCCGAGCGTGTCGCGCAGCGCCTCCAGGAGCGCGGCGGCGCTGCTGATGCCCAGCCGCAGGTTGAACGCGATCAGCACGATGCCCACGCCGGCCAGCCACGCGGCACGGGTACGACCGGCCGGATCGGTGGTCGAAGCCAGGGGCGCGCCGGCGGCTACGGAGGCTGCGGAAGTCATGGATCAAAGGTAAGACGTCTGATGAATCCTGTCTAGGTGACGGAGAGTTGACATCGAGTGACGTCCGATCATCGGATGTATCCTGGTCCTGTTTCGGTTCGACGTCGCAGGTCGCGTCGACGTCCCAGGTCAGGAGCCCGCCCGATGAGCAGCCTCGAATCGGTGCGCCGACCGGCGCTGTCCGCCGAGGTGATCGCCCGGCTGCGGGAGCGCATCACCTCCGGCGACTGGCCGGTGGGCAGCCGCATCCCGCCCGAGCCGGAGTTGATGACCCGACTCCAGGTGGCCCGGGGCACGGTCCGCGAGGCGGTCCGCGCACTCGCGCACGCGGGCCTGCTCGACGTGCGCCAGGGCGACGGCACCTACGTGCGCGCGGTCAGCGAGCTTTCCGGCGCCGTCGAGCGGCTGTACGGCGGCAGCGACATCGGGCAGGTCCTGGAGGTGCGCCAGGCGCTCGACCTCCAGGCCGCCCGACTCGCCGCGATCCGCGCCGAGGAGGCCGACCTGACCGTGCTCCAGGGCGCGCTGCGCCGGCGCCGGGCCGCGTGGGACGAGCGCGACTTCGAGGCGTGGCTGGCCGCCGACTGGGAGTTCCATCTCGGTGTTGCCGACGCGGCGCACAATCCCCTGCTGGCCGAGCTGTACCGGAACCTGTCCGGGCCGGTGCGCGAGTCGGTGGCCGGTTCCTGGACCGACCCCGACTACCAGGGCGCGAATCCGGGCGGCCACGAGGATCTGTTGCGGGCGCTGCGCGAGCGCGACCCGGTCGAGGCCGCCCGGCAGGCGGACGCCAACCTGACCGACACCCACGACTGGCACGCGGTGCGGCCACCGAGGGGAACCGGCTCGTAGGCTCGATGGGCACCTGCCGATCCGCGCGGGGTGGGTCGCGCGTGCGGGGCGACCCGGTGGGGCCTGGGACGTGGATGCCCCGCACGCGCTCGGAATCGGGATCGGGATCGGATCAGGCCACCGCGGCAACGGCGGTGGCGGCGGCGGTGATCCGTCGCAGGTCGGCGTCCGAGGTGATGTACGGCGGCATCGTGTAGACGAGATCGCGGAACGGCCGGAGCCAGACGCCGTGTTCGACCGCCACCCGGGTAGCCGTCGCCATGTCGACCTCATGGTCGAGCTGGACGACGCCGATGGCACCCAGGACCCGCACGTCCGCGACCCTCGGGAGCGCGCGGGCCGGGGCCAGGCCCTCGGCGAGACCGGCTTCGATGCGGCCGACGTTCGCCCGCCAGTCCTGGTCGAGCAGCAGGCCCAGCGCGGCGTTCGCGGCCGCGGCGGCCAGCGGGTTGCCCATGAAGGTGGGCCCGTGGGCCAGGACCGGGGACTCGCCGGCGGCGATGCCGGCCGCCACCTCCTCCGTACACAACGTCGCGGCCATGCTCAGGTAGCCGCCGGTCAACGCCTTGCCGAGGCACATCACATCGGGGCTGACGCCGGCGTGGTCGGCGGCGAACAGCTCGCCCGTGCGGCCGAATCCGGTGGCGATCTCGTCGAAGATCAGCAGCACGTCGTGGGCGGTGCACAGGTCGCGCAGCGCGCGCAGGTACTCCGGGGGATGGAAGCGCATGCCACCCGCGTTCTGCACGATCGGCTCGACGATCACCGCCGCGACCTCGTCCCGGTGACGGGTCAGCAGCGCGTCCAGGTGCTCGACGTAGGCCGGGTCGAACCCGCTCGGCGGGGCGTCGGCGAACACCTGCTCGGCCAACCTCCCCTGCCACAACCGGTGCATCCCGCCCTCCGGGTCGCACACCGACATCGGATGCCACGTGTCGCCGTGGTACCCGCCGCGCCACGTGAGCAGGCGCCGCTTGTCGCCGCGACCTCGGGCCCGCCAGTACTGGAGGCACATCTTCATCGCGACCTCCACCGAGATGGATCCGGAGTCGGCCAGGAAGACGTGCCGCAGCGGCTCCGGGGTGATCTCGACCAGGGTGCGTGCCAGTCGAATCGCGGGCTCGTGGGTGAGGCCGCCGAACATGACGTGACTCATGCGCCCCATCTGCTCGCGGATCGCCGCGTCGATCACCGGATGCGCGTAGCCGTGCACGGCCGCCCACCACGACGACATGCCGTCCACCAACTCGCCGACGCCACCCACCGGTTCGGCCAACCGCAGGCGAACTCCCGCAGCCGACTCGACGAGCAGCGGGCGTCCGGTGCCGGGCATCGGCGCGTACGGATGCCACACGTGTTCACGGTCGAGGTCGAGCAGTTCACCGGGGGTCAGGTCCGCCCGCCCGGCTCGGTTCGGCGCCGGGTCCGGGTACTCGGTCCCCGATGCGGCCTGCCCACCGACGCCCGCCATCGCGTCCGGGCCGCCCCCGCTGTCGGCCCTCACGCGTTCGGCGGAAGGTCGCTGCCCGCGCCCCGGCGGCGGATCGCCACCAGGTCGTGCCGGGCGTCCGGCAGGGTCTGCTCGTCGGCACCTTCGATCACGAAGCCCGCGTCGGCGATCATCTGCCGGTCGTCCGCGCCCGGTTGGCCCTCGCTGGTCAGGTAGTCGCCCAGGAACATCGAGTTGGCCAGATGCAGCGCGAGCGGCTGCATGCTCCGCAGATGGATCTCCCGTCCACCCGCCAACCGCACCTCGACATCGGGGAAGAAGAAGCGGAACAACGCCAGGATGCGCAGGCAACGCTCGGGGGTCAGCTCCCAGTTCTCCGCCAGCGGCGTGCCCTTGAACGGGATGAGGAAGTTCACCGGAACCGAATCCGGATCCAACTCGCGCAGCGCGAAGGCCAGATCGACGATATCGGAATCCGACTCACCCATCCCGAAGATGGCCCCGGAACACGGCGACAGACCCGCCGTACCGGCGCGTCGGAGGGTGTCCGTGCGATCGGTGAAGGTGTGCGTGGAGCAGATGTCGGAGTACCGCGCCTCACTCGTGTTGAGGTTGTGGCTGTACGCGTGCGCCCCGGCCGCAGCGAGGCGTTCGGCCTGGCCGTCGGCGAGCAGACCCAGGCAGACGCAGATCTCCACGTCCGGGCTGCCCTCCTTGACCGCGGCGATGGTGTCCTCGATCCGGGTGATGTCCCGGTTGCCGGGCCCTCGCCCGCTGGCCACCAGGCACACCCGCTTCGCCCCCGCCTGAACCGCCTGATCGGCCGTCCTGGCGGCCTCCTCCGGGGTGATCCACGAGTACTTGAGGATCTCCGCCGCCGACCCGAGCCGTTGTGAGCAGTACGAGCAATCCTCCGGGCACAGCCCGCTCTTCATGTTGATGATCGTGTTCAGCTTCACCCGCCGGCCGAAGAAGTGCCGGCGCACGCGTGCCCCGGCGGCCACCACGTCCAGTACCTCGTGCGCTCCGCCCAGAACGGCCAACGCCTCGTCCCGGGAGGGTACTTCCCGCCGCAATGCCTTCGCCGTCAACTCATCGAGATCCAAGTCCATACGCCCCACCCTCGCCCGCCCCCGGCACCCACCCCAATCCCCCGACCCCACAAGATCACCCCCAAGCATTTGTCCCGACTCCCCCAAACCCCACCCACCCATACCTGGTATGCACGGAGACCGCGGACGCGGCGGACGCGGCGAACGCGGCGAACACGGGGAACACGGCGGACGCGGCGAACACGGCGAACACGGGGAACACGGCGGACGCGGCGGACGCGGCGGACGCGGGGAACGCGGCGGACGCGGCGAACGCGGCGAACGCGGCGAACGCGGCGAACGCGGCGAACGCGGCGAACGCGGCGAACGCGGCGGACGCGGGGAACGCGGGGAGCGGGCACGGGTCGGGTCCGGTCGGCCGAGCACACGGGTCGCGGCCGGGGTCGATCAATCGGGAACGCGCGGCCGGGGTCGGGCTGGGTGGGTCGCGCAGAGCGAGGACGCGCACCCGACCACGCGCGAGCCCGGGCCGGGCAAAAATCGGGGACGAGCGGTTGGAGGCGCGGAAGTCGAAACCGGGCGGGCCGCTGGGCGGGAGGGGCGGTCGCGGTCAGACGGCCCGGGGCGCACGGACCGGGGAAGAGCGAACCGGGACAAGGGATCGGGGATGGCCGGGCGGCCACGCGCGGGCCGGAACCAGTGCTCGGGAACGGGCGGCCCGAGACGACCGAATCGAGGTCGGACGGGCCGGACGCGCGAGTCGAGGACAAGCGAGCGAGGACGCACGGGCCGGGGACGGACGGGCCCGGGACAGGCGGGGCGGGAACGGGCCGCCGGGGACGGGCGCGGCGGCAGGAGCGGCAAGGTACGCACGCACGGGTCGCGGCCCGGTGGCCGACTACGCGCGAGTCGCGGGGCGCGGCTGGGCACGCGCGGGGCCGGCCCGGAGGCAGACCACGCGTGGGTCGCCGGAACGCGCGAGTCGCCCGAGCGCGGCTGGGTGCCCGCAGGGCGAGCGCGGCACGACGGCCGACTACGCGCGGGGCGCGGGAGCGTGGCCGACCGCGCTCGGGGCGCGGGGGCCGTCAGGTGGTGGTCAGGGGTTCGGCTGCGGTGAGGACGGTGAAGATGTGGTCGACCGTGGTCTGTTTTTCGCCGACGGGCGCCACGTAGTCGATTGCGGCGCGGGCGTGGGACTCGCCCAGGGTGCGGGTGATGGCCCAGGCGCCCAGGTATTGGGAGGCCAGGCAGCCGCCGGCCGTGGCGATGTTGCCGGACGCGTGGAACGGGGCGTCCAGGACCTCGACTCCGGCCGCCTCGACCCAGGGGCGGGAGGTCGCGTCCGTACAGGCGGGCAGGTCGGTCAGCAGGCCGAGGCGGGCCAGGACCAGGGCGCCCGAGCACTGGGAGCCGATGAGCTGACGGGTCGGGTCCAGGGGCAGCGCCGCGAGGAGCGCGTCGTCGGCGACCACGTCACGCGTCCTGATGCCACTGCCGATCAGCACGACGTCGGCTTCGGGGATGAAGTCGAGCGGGCGTTGCCCGGTGATCTCGACGCCGTTCATCGAGGTGACGGTCGGGGCGGGCGTGGTGATGTACGCCGTCAGGCCGTCCTTGCGGCAGCGGTTGACGATGGCCGCCGCCACGAAGCTGTCCAGTTCGTTGAAGCCGTCGAAGGTGACCACGGCAACCTGAATCATCGGTGCATCCCCGTTCGGATCGGTACGTCCGCACTCCATCGGCACGTCCGCACTCCCCGGCAGGCTACGCCCCGACGGCCGGGCGCCCCGATGCGTGTGCGAGCTACACCGTCCCCATCCGCCTCGTCACCACGATCTCGATCACCACACGATTCGGATTCACCCGCGGCTCCCGATAGCGCTCGGTGTACCGCCGGACCGCCTCGGCGACGGCCTCGGCGTCACCGGCGATCCTCGCGCCGCCCTCGAGCGTGGACCAGCGCCTCCCGTCCACCTGGGAGATCGCGACCCGGGCACCCGGACCCGCCGCCAGCACGTTGCGGACCTTCCTGCTCGCGCCGTCCGAGATGACCCGCGCGATCCCGGACACGTGGTCGTACGTGGCGCCGACCGGCACCAGGTGCGGCGTGCCGTCGGGACGGTGGGTGACCAGCAGGCACAGGTGTCGTTCCTGCCAAAAGGCCTGGAAATCCGGGGTGGTGGACGGCGGAACGTGCAGCGTCATCGAGATCAGGTCTTTCACGATCGGGCCTGCCGGGTCGAGCCGGGCCGCTCCCGGCCCGCCGACCAGCAGTATGACGTCCACCGCCCGCGACCCACGCACTCCGCGATCGGCCGGCCCGCCCCGGCCGAGCGCTCAGTCGGCCCGATAGACCTCCGACATCGCCTGCGCCTGCGCGTACGTCGGCGCACCGGCGGGTGCCGCCTCCTCGTCGTGCGCGACCGCCCAGGCCAGATCCACCGCGCTTTGCACCGCGACCCGGAACAGCAGCGAACCCGTGCTGATCCGCCGCACCCCCAGCTTCGCGAGCCGGGCCCGGGACAGGCCGGTCGGGCTGTACAGGATGTTCAGCGGCGCGTCGGTGGCGCCCACCAGGGTCTCGATCGCGGCCTCGTCCTGGAGCCCGGGTACGAACACGCCGTCCGCGCCCGCCGCCCGGTACGCCCGGATCCGCCGCGTCGTCTCGTCGAGCGAGGCGCCCGGACCGCCTGCCCAGTACGTGTCGGTGCGCGCGTTGACGAACAGCGTCGGTGCGGCCTCCTTGAGTGCGGCGATCACCGCGACCTGGTGGTCCGCGTCGGTCAGCGAGCCGTCGGCCCGCCCGTCCTCGATATTGACGCCGGCCACCCCGGCCCGCACCAGCTCGACGCCCAACGCCGCGACGTGCTCCGGGCGCTCGGCGAAGCCGCCCTCGATGTCGACGCTGACCGGCACCGGCAGCCGCGCGATGCCCACCCCGAGGCGTACCGTCTCCTCCCGCGTCCCGCCGACGCCGTCCGGCTTGCCGGCCGCGATCGCCACCCCCAGGCTCGTCGTCCCGATCGCCGCGAACCCGCGCTCGACCAGCGCGGCCGCGGTGGCGTGGTCCCACGCGTTGGGCAACAGCAGCGGTGCCTCGGCCTGGTGCAGGGCCCGGAACTCCGCGAAGCGATCGGCGTTGGCGGCCTGGTGCGTAGTGCTCATCGAGCGTGCCCCTCCGAGTCGACGGCGACCGCGCCGAACGCGGCCGAACCCCACCGATCCTGCCGCATTCGCGACGTCCGGGCGGGCGACATGCCCGATCGGCACGCCCATCGCCCGGTCACCCGTTCGAGTTCCGGCTCCGCGCCTGCGATAGCGTCCCCGCGAGAACGAGGGAGGCCCGATGCTGCTGCACGAGATCCTGGTCGACGCGGCTCGGGAGGTGCCCGATCGCATCGCCCTGATCGTCCCCGCGCACACCCCCCGCACGCCCGGCGCATCCGGCGCGCCCACCTCCCACGCGCCCGCCGGCGCGCACACCGTGTGGACATTCGCCGAGCTGGCCGACCGCTCCCGCGCGCTCGCCGCCCGCGTCGCGCGGCGGACCTCACCCGGTGCCCGGGTCGGGATCCTCGCGCACAATCGGGCCGAGTATGTGGCCGCCTACTACGGCGTCCCATGGGCCGGCCGGGTGCTGGTCCCGCTCAATCCCCGGCTGCACCCGCGCGAGTGGGCCGACCAGTTGGCCCGCTCGGGCGCGGAACTGCTGCTCGGCGACGCCGACCTGACCGCCCGGCTCGACCGGCCCGAGGGCTCGACCCTGGAACTGGGCGAAGCCGTCGCGGACACCGCCACGGACGGGGCCGAGTTCACCGCCGCCGGCGACGAGACCGCACTGACGTGGCTGCTGTTCACCTCGGGCACCACCGGCCGGCCCAAGGGTGTGCGGCTGACCCACCGCAGCCTGATCGCGGCGATGCGCGGCTCGCTCGCATGCCGACCGGTCGAGTCCGACACCGTCGTGCTGACCCCCTTCCCGCTCGCCCACGTGGCCGGCTACCAGGTACCCGCCCACCACATCGCGCGCCGCCCGGTGGTTGTCCTGCACCGCTGGGACCCGGCCGAACTGGCTTCGGTGGTCAGCGAGTTCGACGTCACCAACCTGTCGCTGGCGCCGACCATGATCGACGCCCTGCTGGATCACGTCCGCACCGGCGACGGGCTGCGCGAGCGGATCCGCGCGATCAGCTACGGCGCCTCGCCGATCACCCCCGAGCTGATCCGCCGGGTGGACCGCCTGCTCGGCTGCGCTCTGGGCCAGGGATACGGCATGACCGAACTCTCCGGCAACGCGGTGTTCCTGAGCGCCGCCGACCACCGGCCCGAGCTGTTCGCCGCCGCCGGTCGACCCGGCCCGGGCGTGAAGATCCGGATCGTCGACGACGCCGGCCGGCCGCTGCCGACCGGCGCCACCGGCGAGATCTCGGTCCGGTCCGAGCAGGTCGCGGACGGTTACTGGCAGACGGACACCGGCGAATTCGCGAACGGCTGGTTCCGCACCGGCGACCTGGGCCGGCTCGACGCCGAGGGCTACCTGTACGTCCTGGACCGCAAGAAGGACGTGATCATCACCGGCGGCGAGAACGTCAGCGCACGCGAGGTGGAGGCGGTGCTGCGCGCGCACCCGGACGTCCGCGACGTCGCGGTGGTCGGCGAACCGGACACCCGGTGGGGCGAGCGCGTGGTCGCGGTCGTCGTCCCGGTGTCGGGACGCTCGATCGATCCCGACACCCTCGTCGACCTGTGCCGCGCACACCTGGCGGGCTTCAAGGTCCCGCGGCGCGTCGTATTCACCGACGCCCTCCCGGTCACCGGCACCGGCAAGGTCAGCAAGCCCACCCTGCGCGCACGACTCGCCGAGGACACCCCGACGGGCCGCTGACCCGACCTCGGCACGCGGATCAGTCGGCCACCGTCAGCACGATCTTCCCGACTGTGCGCCCTCGCTCGCCGAGTTCGTGCGCCTTCGCCGCGTCGGCCAGCGGCAATGTCGCGGCGACCTCGACCCGCAGCCGACCCGCGGCCACCAGCGCGGCGATCTCGCGCAGCCCCGCGAGGTCCGGTTCGACCAGCATGAACACCGCCCGCACGCCTGCTTCCCGGGCCCGCGCGACCGGGAACGTGTCGTCCGGCGGCACGATCGAGACCAGCGTGCCGCCCGTGCGCAGGGTCGCCAACGAACGCGCCGCGTACGCGCCGCCGATCGGATCCAGCACCACGTCCACGTCCCGCACCGTCTCGGCGAAGTCCACCCGGGTGTAGTCGATCGGCTCGTCCACACCCAGCCCGCGCAGGAACTCGTGCTTGGCCGCGCTCGCGGTGCCCAGCACGTACGCGCCGCACGCCTTGGCGATCTGGGCGGCCAGGTGCCCGACGCCGCCGGCCGCCGCGTGGATCAGCACCCGCTGCCCGGACCGCAGATGCGCGGTGTCCACCAGCGCCTGCCACGCGGTCAGCGCCGCGAGCGGCAGCGCCGCGGCCCGTACCGGGTCCAGACCGGCCGGACGGAGCGCGAAGTGCCGGGCGGGCGCGGTGACGTACTCGGCGTACGCGCCGGCCGGGTGCGGGAAACGCGGCATGCCGAACACCTCGTCGCCCGGGGCGAGTACGGTCACCCCCGCGCCGACCGCCTCGACCACCCCGGCGACGTCGAAGCCGAGGGTGAACGGCGGCTCGGTGCCGTCTCGGAACACACCCCGCTCGCGGGTCTTCCAGTCGGCCGGATTCACGCTCGTGGCCTGTACCCGCACGAGCACCTCGGTCGCTCCCGGCTCCGGCCGAGCCACCTCGACCAGCCGCAACACATCCGGCCCGCCGGCGACGTCCTGGCTGATCGCCCGCATCCGCGGCGCGTCGGTGGTCTCGGTCATGGCCGTGCTCCTCACCCTCTCGACGGGTCGGCCCCGCCTCGGCCGCCGGCGATCGGCGACGCGCTCCCAGCGTGCCGATCCGACGACCGCCCACCTACCGGCCGGACAGCCAATCACCGCAAGGATCGGGCCAACCGAGGCCAGCACCCGAAGGCGCCCGAGAGCTGCGATCGAGGGCCGGCCGAGGGACAACCGGGAGTGGCGACCGAGAACCGACCGAGAGCCGCAACCGAAGGGCGTCGAGAGCCCGCCGTGCCCCGATCGACCGAACTCGCCCGCTACTCGACCGGACGGATCTCGTACGCGCAATGCGGCGCACCCGCCACCATGTGGCTGACCCGCCGCACCTCGGTGTCCGGCAACGCCTCCCGCAGGAAGGCCAGTTCCGAGGAGCACGCGGTGCCGCACCGCACCGCCACGTCGAAGATCGCGCAGTTCTGCTCGACGATCAGCCATCCGCCGCCGTCCGGCAACGGCTCCGCGGCGGCCAGGTAGCCGTCCTCGTCCAGGATCGCGGCTATCGCGGCCACCCGGTCGGCCAGCTCCGGCGCGGTCGTCCGGGCCCGGGCCCGGTCCAGGCGCCGCTCGCGTCGGCGGTCGAACAGCCGGTCCACGAAACCCGGTTCCTCGGCCTGCGCGGTCTCCAGGAGGTCTCCCACCAGGTCGCCGTAGCGCCGGGGGAACAGATTCTCACCGGCCGCGGTCAGCCGGTACACGTGCTTGGGCCGGCCCGGTCCGAGTCGGACCTGCCGGTGCGTCACGTAGCCCTCGGCGACCAGTCCGGCCAGTTGCTGGCGCATGCCGCTCGCGGTCATCCCGACCGCGTCGGCCAATTCCTCCGCGCGCAGTTCGCCCGCGCCCTTGAGGCGCCGCAATATCTCGCGCCGGGTCTCGGGCAACAGTGCGAACGCGTCCTGCTCGGTCACCGCTCGCCCCTCTCGTCCACCCCGAGTCCCCGAGTGCGTACTCCCACGCGTGCCGGCGGCGCCGGCACGCTCGCCGACGTCGGACAGGGCCGCACGGGGAACACCCGCGCGACCCTGGACCGAACGCCGTTCCTCAGGCGCCCTTGGCGGCGGCGAGGCGGGTCGCGACGTCGTCCCAGTTGAAGACGTTCCACACGGCCTTGAAGAAGTCCGCCTTCACGTTCTTGTACTGGAGGTAGAAGGCGTGCTCCCACGCGTCGATCGCCAGCAGCGGCACGGTGCCCTGCGGGATGTTGCCCTGGTGGTCGTAGACCTGGGTGACCACGATGCGCTGCGAGAGCGGCTCCCACGCGGCGACGGACCAGCCCGAGCCCTGCACGGTCATCGCGGTCTGCGTCATGTGCGCGCGGAACTGCTCGAAGCCGCCGAAGTCGACACCGATCTGCTCGGCGAGGTCACCGGTGGGCTCGCCGTTGCCGGTCGGGCCGAGGTTGGTCCAGAACAGGCTGTGCAGCACGTGACCCGAGACGTGGAAGGCCAGGTCCTTCTCCAGCTTGGAGATGGTGCCGTAGGCCTCCTTGTCACGCGCCTCGGCGATCTGCTCGAGGGCGGTGTTGGCGCCGGTCACATACGCAGCGTGGTGCTTGTCGTGGTGCAGCTCCATGATGGCGCCGCTGATGTGCGGCTCCAGGGCGGCGTAGTCGTAGGTGAGGTCGGGGAGCGTGTAGACCGTGTCGGCCACGGGAGTTCCTCCTGCGCAGTGGTTGCGGTGACGTACTCGACCCTATGCTTCTCGCCGGAGGTCGGGCAAGTTAGGCAAGACTTAACTGTCCTAACCGGAGCCCCCCGGTCCACTCGAAACACACCGAAGGAGTCGACGATGCATCAGCAGGCCGCCGAAACCTTGGACGAAGCGTTCGAACGTCTGCATCGCACCGGTTCCGAGTTCGACGACAAGTTGTCCAATCACGGACCGATGGCCGTCGAGGCGCTCGTGCACTCGGGCCAGTGGGAAGCCGTGCCCGCTTGGCTGGACGTTTACACCCGTCGGCTGGAACCGCCGACCCGCCCGACCGAGCGGATCGCCAAGGACGCGTGGCGTGAGGCGCTGGGCGACCACGCCCGCGACGGGGACTGGATCGCGCTGTTCGTCGACGAGATCGCCGAACGGCCGTGGCGCGAGGTGCTCGCGCTGTGGTGGCCGCGACTGCTCCCGGGGCTGCCCGGCGGCGCCACGCACGGTGTGATCCGGGTCGGACACGCGGTCCGCGCGCTGCTGGACGCGGGCGAGAGCCCGGTCCGGCTCGCCGAGTTCGCGCATGCGATGGCGTACTTCGCCTCGAGCAACCTGGCCCTGCCCGAACTGCCGCGGCTCGCGGGGGGCCGCACGCCGTTCGAGGCGCTGGACGCGGTGCCGCCGCTGCCGGTGGGCGAGAAGGACCACATCAGCCGGCGGCTGACCTTCCTGGCCGGCTGGGACGAGTGGCTGACCGCGACCCTGTCGGTGCGCCCGGCCGGCACCCCCGAGGAGGCCCGCGCGCTGCTCGCCGACACGGTGCACGCGGCCACCCTGCGCTACCTGCGTCGAGGACACGGCAACGCGGTGATGAACGTGCACGGCGTGAC
Organism: Embleya sp. NPDC127516; assembly: GCF_044765325.1. Lineage (NCBI taxonomy): Bacteria > Bacillati > Actinomycetota > Actinomycetes > Kitasatosporales > Streptomycetaceae > Embleya > Embleya sp. NPDC127516. The sequence continues at coordinate 294,404 of NZ_JBIWJT010000006.1, forward strand.
CGCCCCCAGTGCGGTGCTGCGCGTGTTGCCCGCGCTGCCGCCCGAGTTGTGGATCCCCTCGTACCAGGCCGCGTGGGCCACCGCCGGCGCGGTCTTCGCGGTGTACATGGCCCGCGAGGACGCGCCCGGCACGCCCGCGCCGGCCGGCGATCCGGTCGACGCGATGGACCTCGCGCACGCGCACGGCGACGAACACGTGATCAAGCTCGTGGACACCGCGGTGGACGTGTACGCGCGCTCCGGCGACTCGCGCGCGTTGTCCGCCGGCGTGCTCGCGGCCGGCCTGGTGACGCCGCCGCGCGGGTGACCGGGCGGGCCACGGCCCGCGACACGCCCTCGTTCGAGTGAGGTTCCCCCACCTGGAGCATCGGGTTCCGTTCGCTGGTGCCCGTACGCACACCGCGTACGGGCACCGACCAACGGAGATCCCATGCGCGTCACCACACTCCTCGCCACCGCCGCGACCGCCGGCCTGCTCGCGCTCGCGGCTGCCGCGCCCGCGCTCGCGGACGGCCGCGCGGACACCCTGACCAGCGAGACCAGCCGGTTCGGGCAGGTCGACGAGGACTTCGTCCTGGGCGAACTGCGACCCGCCGTGGTCGGCGTGCACCAGGGCATCTCCGGCGGCTTCGTCGAGGTCCCGCCGCCGAACGTGCAGATGCCCGACGTACCGGCGCCGCGGATGCCGGCGCTGCCCGTCGGGTAGCCCCTTTCGTACTGACGGACCGTCAGATATCTCTGGATCTCGATCACGACCCGCACTACCGTCCGCCCATGACCGAGAAACAGCACGACCTGGAAGCCCGCAGGCGCACCGTCGAGAACTTCTGGCAGGGCGTGGACACGCACGACTGGGACCTGGTGGCGTCCACGCTCGCCGACGACTTCGTACGTGTGGGGATGCGCGACAACGCCGAGGACACCTGTGAGGGCAAGGAGGCCTACCTGCGCTTCGTCTCCACCGTCACCGGCCGCATGGCGCAGCACGAACTGCGCTCCCGGTTCACCTTCCTCAGCGAGGACGGCCGGTACGCGTTCAACGAGGCGGTCGAGTCGATCCGCCCGGCCCCCGAGGACGACCTGCTGGTGATGCGGTTCGCGAACTACCTCGAACTGAACGACGAGGGCCTGATCGTCCGACTGGACATCTTCTGGAAGACGCCCCCGTACATGCCGCCGGACTGGATCACCGTCGACGCGACGCTCGAGCGCGAGCCGCGGGGCGACTGAGGGCGCGCACCCGGGTCGGCCGAGAATGTGACCATGATCGAACCGAACGGGCCGCGGCGGGTCCGCCGATGGTGAGCGCGCGACCGGTCACTCCGGCCGGCCTGGTGGACGAACTCGTCGACGCGATCACCCGTCGCGCGGGCGACCGCCCGTGGACGCGGGTCGCCGTCGACGGCGCGGACGCGGCCGAACCCGGCGTCCTGGCCGACGCGCTGGTCGACCCGCTGCGGCTGCTCGGCCGGCCGGTGTTGCGGGTGCGGGCCCGCGACTTCCTGCGCCCCGCGTCGGTGCGCCTGGAGTACGGGCACACCGACGCGGAGTCCTACCTGTGGGGCTGGCTGGACGACGCCGGGTTGCGCCGGGAGGTGTTGGACCCGCTGGGTGCGGGCGGTACCGGTCGGGTCCTGCCGAGCCTGTGGGACGCGGCCCGGGACCGGGCCACCCGGGCCGCGTACACCACGCTGCCCGAGGGCGGGGTGTTGCTCCTGGACGGGCCGCTGCTGCTGGGCAAGGGGCTGCCGTTGGACCTGAGCGTGCACCTGTGGTTGTCCCCGGGCGCGCTGCGCCGGCGCACTCCCGACGAGCAGGCGTGGACACTGCCGGCGCTGGCCCGCTACGCCGAGGAGATCGCGCCCGCGACCGAGGCCGACCTGCTGGTGCGTTACGACCATCCCGCGCACCCGGCACTGGTGGAGCCGGAACGCCGCTGAGCCGCGGCTCAGTTGAGGGTGTCCGGGTCCGGTCCCATCCGCCCGCCCCGGTCCAGGGCGTTGATCGCGGTCAGCTCGTCCGCGGTCAGCTCGAAGTCGAACACCTCGAAGTTCTCCCGGATCCGCGAGGGCGTGACCGACTTGGGGATCACGATGTTCCCCAGTTGCAGGTGCCAGCGCAGCACCACCTGGGCGGCCGACTTGCCGTGCGCGCCGGCGACCTCGGCGATCACCGGGTCCTCGAGCAGGTCGCCGCCCTGGCCCAGCGGGCTCCACGCCTCGGTCGCGATCCCGTGCGCCCGGTCGTAGCCGCGCACCTTGCCCTGCTGGAGGTAGGGGTGCAGCTCGACCTGGTTGACCGCGGGCAACAGGGCGGTGTGTTCGAGCAGTCGGGTCAGGTGGTCGGGCTGGAAGTTGGACACGCCGATCGCGCGCACCCGGCCGTCGGAGAGCAGCTTCTCGAACGCCCGCCACGTGTCCAGGTAGCGGTCCCGGTTCGGGGTCGGCCAGTGGATCAGGTACAGGTCCACGTAGTCCAGGCCGAGCTTGCCCACGCTCTCGTCGAACGCGACCAGGGTCGAGTCGTATCCCTGGGCGGTGTTCCACAATTTCGTCGTCACGAACACCTCCTCGCGCGGCACCGAGGAGGCGGCCAGGGCCCGCCCGACGCCCGCCTCGTTGCCGTAGACCGCGGCGGTGTCGATGCTCCGGTAGCCCACCTCCAGGGCGGTCGCCACGGCCTCGCCGGCCTCGTCGTTCTCGACCTGGAAGACCCCGAAGCCGAGCTGCGGGATGGTGACGCCGTTGTTCAGGGTGATGTCGGGCACGGGGGTGGCGCTCATGGTTCGAATCGTCCTTCGTCAGGGGGCGGGGTGCGGGGGTGGGGGCGGGGGTGCGCGGTGCGCGTCAACCGGGGAGTCGAGCGGGTCGCTCGGCCGCTCGATCCGCGACGACGGAGTCACCCTGCCCGCTCTGCCCGCTGAGCGCGGTCCGCACACCGGGGACGTGCGCGGCCGGCACGCGCGAGCGGGTCGGCGCACGCCGTTCCAGGCCGTGTGCCACCACCGCCAGGGCCAGTGCGCCCAGCGCCAGACCGGCACCGACCCAGTTCGCCGACTCGTAGCCGTGGCCCGCGTCGATCACCAGGCCGCCCAGCCACGCGGCGATCGCGTTGCCGAGGTTGAACGCGCCGATGTTGACCGCGGCGGCCAGCGTCGGCGCGCCGGCGGCGTTGTCCATCACCCGCTTCTGCAGCGGCGGCACGGTGGCGAAGCCGAGCGCGCCGATCAGGAACAGCGTGATCACCGACGCTGCCTTGTCGTGCGCGGTCACGGTGAACAGCGCCAGCACGCCCGCGAGCGCGAGCAGCGAGCCGTACAGCAACGGCATCAGGTGTCGGTCGGCCAGCCGGCCGCCGACCCAGTTGCCGACCAGCATGCCCAGGCCGACCACCGCGAGCAGCCAGGTGACCGCGCCCTCGGAGAACCCCGCGACGTCGGTCATCATCGGCTTGACGTAGGTCAGCGCGGCGAACACGCCGCCGAAGCCGAGCACCGTCATGCCCATCGCGAGCAGCACCTGCGCGTTGCGGAACACCGCGAGTTCGTGCCGCAGGTGCACACCTTCGGGCTTGGGCTGCTCGGGGACCAGCCGGGCGATGCCCACCGCGCCCAGTACGCCGAGCGCGGCGACCAGCAGGAAGGTCAGCCGCCAGCTCACCGACTGGCCGATCAGCGTGCCCAGCGGCACACCGAGCACGTTGGCCAGGGTCAGGCCGGCGAACATGGTGGAGATCGCGGCGGCCTTCTTCTCCGGTGCGACCAGGTCGGCGGCCACCACCGAGCCGATCCCGAAGAACGCGCCGTGGGTGAAGGAGGCGACCACGCGCCCGAGCATGATCACCCCGAACGCGGGGGCCAGCGCGGTCAGCGCGTTGCCCAGCACGAACAGCGCCATCAGCAGGATCAGCATGCGCTTGCGCGAGACCCGGGTGCCCAGGACGGTCATCAGCGGGGCGCCCACGAGCACACCGACCGCGTAGCCGCTGACCAGGAGCCCGGCGGTGGTGATCGAGACGTCGAAGGTGCCCGCGACCTCGGGCAACAGGCCGAGGATGACGAATTCGGTGGTCCCGATGCCGAAGGCCCCGATGGCGAGGGCCAGCAGTGCGAGAGGCACGGAGTACCCCTTTCGAGGAGTGCTGCGAGTGGTGGGAACGAGCCGGTGCGGAGCCGGCGCGGACGGCAGGCGCGAACGCCGCGTTCCCGATGACTACAAGCGTCGACAATATTTGCAGACGCCGATCAATGCAAACGCGGGCTATTTCGCTTCGGGGGTATCCTGAGCGCATGGGACAACAAAGGCAGGCCGTCGAACCGCCGCTCGCGCAGGGCTGGTGCGCGCTCGCGGCGCTGCACAATCGGATCGAGGCGCACATCGAGCGCGCGCTCCAGGCCGAACACGACCTGAGCGTGCGCGAGTTCTCGGTCCTGGACGTGTTGAACCGGCAGGACGGCTACCACCTGCGGATGAACGAACTCTCGGACGCGGTGGTGCTGAGCCAGAGCGCCACCACGCGCCTGGTCACCCGCCTGGAGGAGCGCGGCCTGCTCTCGCGCTACCTGTGCGACACCGACCGTCGGGGCATCTACACCGAGGTCACCACGACCGGCTGCGATCTACTCGGCGCCGCGCGCCCCACCCACGACAAGGCGCTGCGCGAATCCCTCGCGGACGCCGAACAGCGCTCCGACCTGGCCCCCCTGGTCGCGGCGGTCAAGTCCCTGGGCCTGTAGTCGGGTCCGCGCGCCGGACGGGCCGAGAGCTCGGTCCGTCCGGCGTACGGGATCGTCTCGTGAGCGGCTAGACCAGCACGCTCGTCGGGCTCCCGGTCCCGAGCGCGACACCCAGCGCCGTGAGCCGTCCCGACTCCGGGTCGCGGCGGAACCCGGTGACCGTGTCGCCGCGCTGGTTCGCCACGTAGAGCACGTCGCCCACCAGCGCCAGGTCCCGCGGCCAGGCACCGCCCGTCGGCACCTCTTCGACCAGGGTCGACTCCGCACCGTCCACGGCGAGCACCGACACGGTGTCCGGCCCCCGGTTCGCCACGTACACGAAGCGCCCGTCCGCCGCCGCGACGATCCCGGACGGCGCGCCCTCGCCCGCGGAGAGCTCGAACGGCTTGCCCGCGACGGTGAGCGCGCCCGTGCGCGGGTCGCTGCGCAGCGGCGTGACCGTCGCGTTCAACTCCCCCGCCAGCCACGCGAGATCGTTGGGCCCGTAGGCGATGTTCCGGGGCCCGGTGCCGGGCGGCAGGGTCACCTTCGGACCCTCGGCGATGGTGCCCGCCTCGGCGTCGAAGCGCAGGTGGTACACGGTGTCCGAGCCCAGGTCGCAGACCACGAGCCACTCGCCGCCGGCCGCGAAGGTCACCTGGTGCGCGTGCGAGGACGCCTGCCGGTCGCGCACCGGCCCGGATCCGGTCAGCCGTACGTGCGTCGCCGCCTCGCCCAGCGTGCCGTCGTCGGCGATCGGGTGCACGGTGACGCTGCCGCCGCCGTAGTTGGCCACCACCATGAACCGCCCGGTGGGATCGGCCGCGAGGTGACACGGCCCCGCGCCGAGCGTGGACACCTCGCCCAACGGCACCAGCCGTTCGTCCTGCACCGAGTACGCGCCGACCGCGCCCTCGCCGCCGCGCTCGCTCACCGCGTACAGGAAGCGACCCGAGGGGTGCCGGGCCAGGTACGACGGCGAGATCGCGGGGATCACCGCGGACGGCGTGCCGAGCAGCCCGGTCGCCGGGTCCTGTCGGCACACCGTGATGCCGGTGCCGCGACCCTCCATGTCGGGGGTGTACGCACCCACGTACACGAGCGGTCCGCGTCGGTCGGAAGCATTTGGTGAGGTCACACGGTTCTCCTGTTGTCTGGCCTGTGACGGCCGAGCATCCGTCGGCCGAGCCCGGCGGCGCCGACCACGCAGATCATCGCGGATCGATCGCCCCGTCGCCGCCGATGTCATGCTCCTCCCCGACGCCGCCGCCGGCACACCCCGTCGCCGGGACCGGCCCGGCCGAATCCCGCGCGCGGACCGCGTAGCCCAACACCTGGGCCCCGAGCAGCGATTCGACCGCGTCCAGTTGCGCCAGCGCGTACTCCACCGCCGGCTCCGGGCCGCCCCCGGCGGCGATCCGTCGACCGATGTCGCGAAAGACCGCCTGCTGGATCCCGGCCAGTTGGCCCGCGATCAGCGCCGGCACCGGGTCGCCCGGCGCGGCGCCCGCCTCCTCGGCCAGGGTCAGCGCGAGCGCGTCCGCGCCCAGTTGCTGCATCCGCCACAGCCGGGCCATCAGCGCCGGCGACTCGTGCATGACCCGGGCGAACCGCTCGTAGCCCTCGACCAGGCCCGCGTACGGGGAGTGTGTCTCGATGTCGCGGCGCAGCGCGCCGAGCACCGCGCGCGTGGCCGATTCGCCCGGTTCGCGCTCGCGCACGATGCGGGCCAGTCGGTCCACCGCCTCGGCCTCGCGGTCGAAGAACAGGTCCTCCTTGGCCGGGAAGTAGTTGTAGACGGTGTTCACCGACACCTCGGCCAGCTCGGCGATCTGGGCGATGGTCACCGCGTCGAACCCGCGCTCCAGGAACAGGCCCGTCGCGACGTCCGAGATGTGCGTGCGGGTCCGGCGCTTCTTGCGTTCACGCAGGCCCTCGGCGGGTTCCGACTCCGTCATACCGCCATCCTAGCCTTCATGGTGGCACTCAAATTTTGGGGTCATTGCAAAATTGAATCGACTGTGTTTCGGTAGGGCCATGACACCGGTCATCCACACCACCGGGCTCACCCGGACCTTCAGCACCAAGCGCGGCACCGTCGAGGCGGTCCGCGGCATCGATCTGACCGTCCCGGCGGGCGAGATCCTCGGCTTCCTCGGCCCCAACGGCGCCGGCAAGACCACCACCCTGCGGATGCTGACCACGCTGCTCGCGCCCACCGGCGGCAGCGCCGTCGTGGCCGGCCACGACCTCCTGCGCGACCCGGCGGGCGTACGCCGACGGATCGGCTACGTCGCCCAGTCCGGCGGCGTCGACCCGGCCGTGTCGGTGCGCGAGGAGCTGACCACCCAGGCCCGGCTGTACCGCCTGGACAAGGCGGACGCCCGGGCCCGGGCCGCCGAACTGGCCGCCGACCTGGACCTGCTCGACCTGCTCGACCGTCCGTGCGCGGCGCTCTCCGGCGGCCAGCGACGCCGGCTCGACCTGGCGATGGGCCTGCTGCACCGCCCCGATGTGCTCTTCCTGGACGAGCCGACCACCGGTCTGGACCCGGGCAGCCGGGTCGACCTGTGGAACCTGGTCCGGCGCATCCGCGACGAGTGGGGCACCACGATCTTCCTGACCACGCACTACCTCGACGAGGCCGACGCGCTCGCGGACCGGCTCGTGGTGGTCGACCGGGGCCGGATCGTCGCCCAGGGCAGCGCGCACGCGCTCAAGACCGAGTACGCGGGTTCCCCGGACGCCTCGCTCCAGGACGCGTTCATCGCCATCACCGGTCGGCGCACCCCCGCGCCGAGCGAGACTCCGATCGCCGTCTGATCCGGCCGAGGTAGCCATGACCACACCGTCCGCACCGTCGACCTCCTCGGCGCCCGCCGACCCGACCACACCGACCGGCCGGGTCGCGCCGGCCGCGCCGTCCGCCGGTTCCGCCCTCGCGGCCGACACGCTCCTGATCTTCGGCCGCTACCTGCGGCAGACCGTCGCGAGCAGAATCGGCCTGATCTTCGGGCTCGTGCAACCGCTGCTGTTCCTGATCCTGTTCGGCCCGCTGCTGCGCGACGTCCCGCTCGGCGGCGACGGCGACTCGTGGCAGACCCTGGTCCCGGGCCTGCTGGTGCAACTCGGGCTGTTCAGCGCCGCGTTCGCGGGCTTCGCAATCCTGATCGAGAAGCAGCACGGCGTGGTGGAGCGCATGCGGGTGACTCCGGTGAGCCGACTCGCGCTGCTGCTCGGGCGCGTGCTCAAGGACATCGTGCAGTTGCTCGCCCAATCCGTGCTGCTGGTCCTGGTCGGCGTGGCGTTCGGGCTGCGCGCGCCGCTGGTCGGCGTGCTGATCGGGTTCGGCTTCGTCGCGCTGATGACCGCCTCGATCGCGTCCCTGTCCTATGCCCTGGCGATGCGGGTGGACAGTCCGCAGGAGTTCGCGCCGGTGGTGAACTCGGTGAACCTGCCGGTGATGTTGTTGTCCGGCATCCTGCTGCCGATGTCGCTCGCCCCGGGCTGGCTGGACGGGCTGTCCCGGGCCAATCCGCTGCGCTACCAGGTGCAGGCGGTCCGGTCCGCGTTCGTGGGCGACTACGGCGGCACGGTCGGGACGGGCGTGCTGACCGCACTCGCGCTGGCCACCGTCTCGGTCGCCCTGGCCGTACGTCTGTTCCGCCGGAACGGGGCGTAACCCCCCGGTCGGGGCATGGACCTCGACCCACCGCGCCGACGGCGGCGCGGGCGCTCACGCGTACCGCGCCGCCGTCGCGCGTGCTTCGGCGGCCACTCTCGCGCGCAGCTCCGGAGGTCCCAGGATCTCGATCTGCGGCCCCAGGCGCAGCAACTCGGGCACGGCCACCTCGATCGTCTCGATCGGGAAGTCGGCCCGGACCCGGCCGTCCGGCAGCGGCTCGCCCGCGCTCGCCTCCACGGTGTCCGCGACATGCGCGCCGAACAGGTGCCGCACCATCGCCCGCGCGTCCTCGGTCACCAGCACGTCCGCGAGGATCGGGCGCAACTGTTCGACGAAGTCCTGCGACCAGGCCCGCCAGTAGGCCGGCAGGTCGAAGCTCGGATCTCGCTCGAACATCTCGTCGAGCACGTCCAGCTCCTCGATCCGCACCACGCGGTAGGTGCGGTCGCGGTGCTCGCCCTCGCGCACGGTGCGCGCCACCAGATACCACGCGCCCGCCTTGAGCACGAGGCCGTACGGCTCCAGATCGCGGGTGACCTCACCCGCCCAGCGCCGGTAGCGCACCCGGATCCGCCGGTCGGTCCACACCGCGCCCGCGATCCGGGCCAGCTCCGGCGAGCGGTCCGCCTCGCGATGCCAGCCGGGCGCGTCCAGGTGGAAACGCAGTTGCGCCCGCCCGACCCGATCGCGCAACTCGGCCGGCAGTCCCGCCTGCACCTTGAGCTGCGCGGACGCGACCACCGCGCCCAGCCCCAGCTCGGCCGCGGGCCCGGGCAGTCCGGTCAGGAAGAGCGCGTCGGCCTCGTCCTGGGTGAGCCCGTTGATCCGGGTCCGGAAACCCTCCAGGAGACGGTAGCCACCGGCCGGACCGCGTTCGGCGTAGACCGGCACCCCCGCCGCGCCCAGCGCCTCGACGTCGCGGTAGACGGTGCGGACCGACACCTCCAACTGCTCGGCCAACTCGGTCGCGGTGACCAGGCCCCGGGTCTGCAGGGTCAGCAGGATGGTCAGCAGTCGGCTCGCGCGCATGATCGCCAGTGTCGCGCATACCTGACGGGAATCGGCAGGTACCCGAAGGGGCGTGGGAGGGCACCGCCGTCAGTGCCGAACGAGTGAAATGCCCGGCCGAATCGGTGTACTTCCGTTCGGGATCTTCGCATCCGTGCCATTCGTTGATCGATCATCGAATGATCTCGGCGGGACTACGCCGCGTTGCGGACGGTGATCCCGGTACGGCAGCGACCTCGGGGCGGCAGCGATGTCCGTCCCGAACGGGAACGGAGAACGGCGCGATGAGCGGCTTCCTCGACAAGGCCAGGAAGATGGCCGAAGACACGATGAACACCGGCAAGCACAAGGTCGAGGAGGTCCAGGTGGGCCGGGACGCGTCCGCACTGCTCAAGCAGCTCGGCTCCGCGTACTGGAAGGAGCAGCGCGCCGGCGGCTCGCACGAGGAGGTCACCCGGGCTCTCGCCGCGCTGGACGAACACGTGTCCAAGCACGGCGACACGGCACTGCGCGGCTGACCGCCGGCGGCGCCCGGATCAGGCGGCGCTGTCCTCGCGGACCGCCGCCGTCGCACCGGCGAAATCACGCCGCGAACCCCCCGGCCCTTTGGCCGCGGGGTCCCCGAACGCCGAGGAACGGTTCTCCTCGGCCTTGCGACGCCGACGCCGGCGCACGTAGGTGACGATGCCGGCGACGATACCGATCGCGACGATCGCGGCCCCTATCCAACCGGGAACGCTCGCCGCCGACGGGTACGCGCTGCCCGCGAGGCGGCCCAGCATGATCGAGCCCGGCACCCACACCAGGATCCCGACCGCGTTCCACGGCGCGAACCGCCGATAGGGCATGCCCGCCGCGCCGGCGAGTCGCGGCAGCAGGGTTCGCGCGAACGCGACCCAGCGACCCAGCATCACGGTCACGCCGCCGGCGCCGCGACCGCGGGTGAACATCTCCTCGGCCCGTTCCCAGCGGTGCTCGCCCACCCGGCGACCCAGCCGTCCGGTCCTTATGCGTTCGCTGCGATGTCTGCCGGAGAGGTAACCGAGGGTGTCCCCGACGAGCGCGGCGGCGGTCGCGATGATCAACACCGGGACCAGCGCCAAGTGGCCGGTGGAGGTGAGCAGCCCAGCCAGCAGCAGCACCGGTTCGGCGGGCGCGAAGACGCCCAGCAGCAGACCGGTCTCGACGACGGCGACCAGCGCGATCACGACATAGGCGTACGAGGGTGGTAGATCACCCAACCGCTCCACCCACTCGTGCACGGCATCCACGTGGAACCTCCCCGTTAGGCCGCTTGCCATGTGGCCTGACAAGCATCCGCCCTCAATGGTGTCAACGGATCCTGCGCGCGGCCGAATTCCCGCCTACTCCCCTGGCCGTACGCGGGTGACCTTAGTCATCCGTCACCGACCGCCCCCGACGCCGCGCCCGGGACCGGACGGATGGCCGGCGGAGGCTCCCTCTACGTTGGGCGTCATGAACGACATCGAAATCCGGCCGGCGGGCCGGGACGACATCTCGGCCATCGTGGGTCTGCTCGTCGACGACGCCCTCGGCTCGGGGCGGGACTCGCAGGAGGACCTGACGCCGTACCTGGCGGCCTTCGAGCGGGTGACGGCCGATCCGAACCAGGAACTGGTCGTGATGACCCGACCGGACCCGGCGACGGGTGAGCGGACGGTGATCGGCACGCTCCAGTTGACCATCATTCCGGGCCTGTCCCAGCGCGGGACCACGCGGGCCTTGGTGGAGGCGGTACGCATCGCCGGCAGCGAGCGCGGCGGCGGCCTGGGCACGATCCTGATGCACTGGACCATCGACCGTGCCCGCGAACGCGGTGCGACGCTGGTCCAGCTCACCTCCAACGGCACCCGCGAGAACGCCCACCGCTTCTACCGCAACCTCGGCTTCACCGACTCGCACGTGGGCTTCAAGCTCACCCTTCGACCGTAGAACCGCCCACCGCGCGACCGTCGACCCGCAACACCTCGGCGGGCACCGCCCGGCGACGGCCCGATCGGTGCTCCCGGGGCGGGACCTCGGTCCTACTCCCGCTCGCCCAACTCGATCCGGACGCCGATCGTCCCGGCCGCCCCGCGCCGCAGTCGGCTGCCGAACAGGGTCAACCGCCCGATCACCCCGAACCTGCGCCGAATCAGTCCCCGATACCGCTCGGTCCCGGCGGCGTCCAGCAGCGAGGCGTGTCCCGGCACGGCCGCGCCCCGCGGGTTCCCGCGCGCGTCGCACGCCGCGACGGTGACCTTCCCGTCGTTGCGGATGCGCTTGACCTTGCCGGAGTCCCGCGCCGTCCACACCCCGAGCGCGGCGCCGTCGCGGACCACCCACACGGGCGTGGCCACCGCGCGCCCGTCCCGGCGGAACGTGGTCAACAGGACGTACTTGCCGGCCGCGAGGCGATCGAGGTCCTCGGGCACCCGGGGCGAAGTCATGCGCGCGAGTCCAGGGCGCGTACGCGGCGCGGACGCGGCGCACACGAAGCGGTCGTCAAGATCGTCCGCGACCCGATCTGCCCGGCGCCCGGCCCCGGGTGGGACGATGATCGGATGTCGCGCACATCGGAGGAAACCCGCGTCCAGGTCCGCCCCGCGACCGAGGCCGACGGTACGAGTCTTGCCGAGATCGACCACCTCACGTGGTCCCCCGACGTCACCCCCGCGCCGCGCTGGGCGGCGGACAAGGTCTTCTTCCGCAGCGCCGAGCACGTGCGCGACACCCTGGTCGCCCACGAGGGCGACCTCGTCGTGGGCTACGTGCTGCTGGAGCGCTCCACACTGTGCCCGGCCTCCGGCCACGTGCAGATCGTCAACGGGCTCGCGGTGCATCCCGACCATCAGGGCCGCCGGGTCGGCCGACTGCTGCTCGCGGCCGCCGAGGCCCGGGCGCGCCGACGCGGGGCCCGGCGGATCACCCTGCGGGTGCTCGGTGGCAACGCCTCCGCGCGGGCGCTGTACCTGGCCTGCGGCTACCGGATCGAGGGCGTGCTGGAGGGCGAGTTCCTGCTCGGCGGACGTTATGTCGACGACGTGCTGATGGCGCTGGACCTCACGGGCGAGGCTTCGCCGCCGCGTACTTGACCGCCTCGGCGACCGGCACGTCGCCGCCGACCACCTCCAGGGTCTTGCCGATCGTGCCGGGCTCGTCGAGCAGTTCGGCCACGATGGCCGCCACGTCGTCGCGGCGGATCGCTCCCCGACCTTCGCGTTCGGACAGCGCGATCAGCCCGGTGCCGGGGTCGTCGGTGAGCCGCCCCGGGCGCAGCACGGTCAGATCGAGCGCGCCGCGCGAGCGCAGGTCCTCGTCGGCCTCGCCCTTGGCCTTGAGGTAGAGGGCGAAGTCCGGGTCGGTGTCGGCGGGCGGGCGGGTCGAGGCGCCCATCGAGGACACCATCACGTAGCGCCGTACGCCCGCGTCCTCGGCCGCGTCGGCCAGCAGCACCGCGCCGCCGTAGTCGACCGTCATCGTGCGCTCCCGGGTGCCGGCCGCCCCGGCGCCCGCCGCGAACACCACCGCGTCCGCGCCGACCAGGTGCTCGACCACCTCCTCGACCGGCGCCCGTTCCAGGTCGCACACCACCGGCTCGGCCCCGGCCGCGACCAGGTCGTTCGCGTGGTCGGGGTTGCGAATGAACCCGACCACCGTGTGTCCGCGATCGGCGAGCAGCCGCTCCAGCCGAAGTGCGATCTTTCCGTGTCCACCCGCGATGACAATACGCATGTATCCGACCGTAAGGTCACGAACCAGGACATGCGCCGGCCTGGCCACGCGACACGATCAGGTTCCACTGTTCGGCTGCGCACCACCGATCGACACGATCGAAGGCGCCCGCCACCGACGCTCGCGCCGGCCGCCGCCGGCCCGAGGCGCCCGGCTTGCGACACTCCGCCGGCACCCTCCCGACGAACCCGCCCACCGTCCCCCATTTGCCGTAACCTGCCCTATCGCTTCCCCGCACGATCGGGCGGATTTCGCCCTTTGCCCTCCCTCGCGACCCGCAGCCGTTCTATCGTCGCCCCGTTCGGTGTCACCCGTACGGAAGGGGCCGGTCGTGACCCGAGGAGGCATCGGTGCGGCGCGCGTCGGCAAGGCGCTGGGGCTCGTCCCCCGTCAGGTCCGCCTCGCCGCCCGTACCGGACTGCTCGCACAACACCAGGACGGCACCTTCGACGCCGACGCGGTCGCCCGCGCCGCAGCCGACCCCGTCCCCTTCCTCACCGCGCTGCGCCGCGAAGAGCCGCTGACCGCCACCGAGGCCGCGCACCGCCTCGGCATCAGCCGGGAGTGCTTCCGCCGGATCGCACCGGCCGCCGGGCTGCCCGTCGTCGACCGGGTGCGGGTCCTGCGCTACGGCCGCGAGTCGGAGGTGCGCTACTACCGCACCGCCGACGTGGACACCCTGCCCCCGCACATCGCCGCCGACCGCGAACTGCGCGAGGCGGCCCGCCGGGTGGCCCGTTCGCTGGCCGCGAGCAAGGCCGCCGCCACCCGGGCGCACAACCGCGAGCGCGCCCACAACGCGCGCCGGTATCTCGCGACCCTGGCCCCCGACCGGCAGACCGACCCGGCCGACGTGATCGCCTTCGCGTGCGCGCTGGCCCGGCTGCACGGCACCGCGCCCGCCCGGCTGCGCAGGTTCATGGGCGACCCGCGTGTGCGCGACATCGCCGAGATCGGCGCCCAGTGCCGTTACAAGCCGGGCGAGATCGCCGACCTGCTCGCCGCCGCCACCCCGCGCGCGATCACCGCGCTGCGTTCGCTCGCCCGGCCGCATCGGGTGTGGGCGACGCTGGGCGTGCCGGCCGAGGACATCGCGCACCGCGTCCCGTCCATCGACCAGCACGTCAGCGCCGACCTGCTGCACGTACTGGCCACCGACCCACCGAACTGGCTGCTGGAACTGCACGCGGACCGCGAACTCGAACACGCCTGCGCCGCGGTCACCCGCTGGCTGGATCGCGAGTGGCATGCCCAGCAGCGGCGCGCCGAGGCGGTCTGCCGCGCCGCCGAGGCGGTGATCGACCACCTCACCGACGATGCCGTCGCCGAACTCTTCGGGCTGCCCGTGGAGTTGGTCCTGGACCTGCGTCCGCGCAGCAACAAGTGGACCACCGCCTACGTCGAGGAGCTCCTGCACACGCGCCCGCTGTGGCTGCGCAGCCAGGCGCTGGCCCGCGCCGAGATCGCGCGCCGCGCCACCGCGCGCGCCCGTCGGGAGGCCGCCCGCACCCAGCGCCGCCTCGGCTGGCGGCGCACCTGGGCCCGGGCCCTGTCCATCCCGCTGGAGGCCGTCCCCGACACGGTCGAGCGACCCACCGCCTCCGCCCTGGAGACCGCCCGGACCCACCCGCCGCACTGGGCCCGCCCGAACTGACACCCCCCGGCGTACGGGGACCCGAGCGGCCGTCACTCGGGGCGGGCGCGAGGGCGGTACCCGCCTCTCCCGCCGGCCGGCGCGAGCCCCGGACCACCACGAGCCCGCCCGGACCCGCGTCAGTTCGCGTCCATCAGTTCCGCCGCCACCACAGCGCCCAGTTCGGTGCACGCGGCCAGCGCGTCGCGCGTGACCGGCCCGGCCAGTTCCACCGGCGGGCGGACCCGCTTCCACTGCAATCCGCCGGCCGCCGACTCGACCGAGCGCACCGCGCCGGTGGTGTCGCTGCCGCCGTGCACGTACAGCCCGTACGGTCGGCGCACCGTCTCGTGCAGGCACGGGTAATAGGCGCCGTCGAAGAAGTGTTTCAAAGCGCCGGACATGTAGCCCAGGTTCGCGGGGGTGCCGAGCAGGTAGCCGTCCGCCTCCAGCACCTCGACCGGCGAGCAGGTCAGCGCGGCCCGGACCCGGACCTCGACGCCCTCGATCTCGGGGTCGCGGGCGCCGGCGAGGGTCGCCTCCAGCATCTCGGCGAGCGTCGGCGAGGGCGTGTGGTGCACCACGAGCAGGATGGCCATGGCCTCACGCTGCCAGAACCGGGCCGGAGCCGAAACGACCCGCCCACCGACCGCCACTCCGATGGGTGAGTTCGTCGGGAAATCGACATCACGTCGATCGTGCCGCGACGCCGCCCCGTCGGCCGCCGGCGGGTCGCGACCCGCGATCCCACCTGGGCAAACAGGTTCATCACGTCACCCATGCGAGTGGACCCTCGGGAAAATCGTGGCGATTCCACCCGTTTGATGCTTTGACAGATGTGCACCATTTGTAACGATAAGAGCACTTTGAGTACTGCACCGATAGGCCGACCGGCCGGCACCTCGGGGAGAAGCACCCACATGCGCCTGATCCACAAGCGACTGCTGCCCGACCCCCGCGGCACGTCCCCCACCGACCCGAATCCCGAAGCCGGCCCCACCCCCGTCCCCGACCAAGCCCCCGCCCCGGCCGCCCCCGCGGCGCCCACCCTCGTCTCGGTCGTCCGCCGCACCCTGGCCCCCGCCACCCGCGCCGGCACCCCGCAATCGCGCACCTTCCACACCGTGTACGCGATCGCCACCCTCCCCCTGGTGATCGCCCTCCATGCCGCCCTCTGGGCGTTGTCCACCCCCGGGCGCCTCGGCGCCACCGTCCTGATCCTGTACGGCCTCGGCCGCACCGGGATCCTCACCCCGCACCTCACACACTGAGTGCACCGCCCGAAGGAGCACCCATGGTTCTGTCCATCTCCGGCGTCCTGTTGCTCGGCGTCATCGCCTACGTCTTCTTCCGCAAGGACGGGCTGAGAATCCCGCACGCCCTCGTCTGCGCCCTCTTCGGCTTCTACCTGGCCGGCAGTTCGATCGCCCCACACATCACCGCGAGCGGCAACAGCATCGCCAACCTGCTCAGCGGCCTCAATTTCTGACCGCGCCCGTCCCCCACCGCAGCAAGGCCCCAGGCCCCGGCTCGTCCCCCCGAACCGGGGCCTCCCGCCTACCCGTACCAACCCCTCACGGAGACCGCATGTCCCCCGGCCCCAAGTCCCTCGTCACCATCGCCCAGCGCGCCAAGGAGGGCATCGGCAACACCCGCACGCGCGCCCAGCGCATCCACCACCACACCCGCGACACGTTCTCGCCCGTGTTCACCCTCAGCCGAGGGCTGAACCGACAACTCGCGTGGGCGCGCGCGTGGTGGAAGAGCGCTTCGGCGGACAAGCGCAAGGCCGGTGTCGCCGGTGTCGCCGGTGTGTTGCTCGCTCTCTACTTCCTGCCCTACGCCCCGCTGATCGCACTGCTGCTGATCCTGGCCGGCGCCGCCTGGCTCGGCCGCGCGGAGAAACCGCCCGCCGAGCCCGCCCCCGACCCCACCGACGTCAAACTCCAGGCCGTCTACAACGGCCTCGTGCCCTATCTCGCCGACGACCACGACCCGGCCCGCCTCTTCCACCCCGGCGGCCCGTACCAGAACGCCTTCCGGCACTGGGAACTCGACGGTGACCGGATCACCCGCCTCGAACTGACCTACAGCCCGTACTTCACCGACGACGACCCCACCGCCCGGGCCCGAATCGAACGTGTGCTCCAGGCCAAGACCGGCCGCGGCCGCGAGTACCTCTACGACTGGGACACCGAGAACAACCACCTCACCGTCGCCGCGCTGCCCCCGCTGCCCTCGGCCGTGCCCGCGCAACACTTCATCACCGCGCCGAGCGAGATCCTGCTCGGCGTCACCGACGCCGGCAGCACCAACCGCCGCGTCCCGATCCGCGTGGACGACACCATCCGGCAACTCCCGCCGGTCATCTGGCGCACCGGCCACCGCAGCACCGACCCGCACCTGCTCGCCGTCGCCGCCCCCGGCGCGGGCAAGTCCAACCTGCTGCGCACCATCGCCCTCCAGGCCGCCCGCGACGGCGACATCGTGATCATCGACGGCAGCGGCTCCGGCGACTACGCCTGCCTGGCCGGTCGCCGCAACATCCTGCGGATCGAGACCGGCTACCACGGCGCGCTGGAGATGCTGACCTGGCTGCGGCACGAGACCGAACGCCGGATCGCCGCCGTCACCCACGCCAAGCAATACGGCACCGCGGTACCGGACAACGCGCGCCGACCGCTGTGGCTGATCCTCGACGAGATCACCGAACTCAGCGATCTCGCCGCCGGACAGGGCAGCACCGACCCGCAGGAACTGCTCGACCTCCCGCTGCGCCTGGGCCGCGCCGCACACGTCGGGGTGATCACCAGCGCCCGGCCCACCCACCTGGACCGACTGCGCCCCGCGCTGATCGCCGACACGCACACCCGCGTCGTGCTGGGCCCGCTGGACCCGGAGACCACGTACACCGTCCTGGGCGCCGCCCCCGGCGTCTCCGGCGGCGAGAGCATGCCCCCCGGCCGCGGCTACATCCGGATCGGCAACGGCCCCGTGGTGCGCATCCAGATCCCGCACACCCCCGACCCGCTGGAGGAGGACACCCCCGAGGCCGAGCGCGAGCGCCTGCTCGCCCTGCTCCCCCGGCACACCGACACCCTGCCCGTCGACGCGCCCGCGATCTCGCTCGCCAAGGCCCCCGAACGCGAGCCCGAGCCCACCGGCTGACCCCGGGCGCGGCACCGCGCCGACCCGCGCCGACTCGCGCCGACCCGGCGTCCATCCTCGCGAAGGCCCCCCGAGCAGCCGCGCTCGGGGGGCCTCGACGCATGGTCACGTCACCACCAAATACCCAAAACGCACCACTCCGCCCGCACCCTCGCGCCATGATGGGGGCCCGCACCCCCACGGAGGACGTGGACGCCCAGTGTTCGACCTCGCCAACTTCACCGTCAGCGACATGGTCGTGTGCAGCTCCGAACTGCGCCAGGTCACCGCCGATTCGGCCACCACCGAGGACGCGGCCCGCGCGATCGTGCGACACCTGCGCACCACCTTCCGCGACCCGCTCACCGGGCAACCCCAACTCGTCCTCGCCCGCCTGTTCCAGACCATGCCCTGGCGCAACCTCACCCCCGACCTGGAACAGTGCGCGCTGCGCCGGCAGCCCGGCCTCACGCCGCACCCCGACCTGCGCTGCCTGACCCTGCTGGCCACCACCGGCGACCACCCGGACTGGCGTGACCGCACCCGCTCGCGGCACCACCAGGTGGTCGCCTTCCCCAGCGCCGAGGCGGTCCGCCGGGCGCCGATGATCAGCGCCATGCTCGAGCAACTCGGGGTCACCGCCGAGGAGATCGTGGCCGGGCCGCTGCCCACCGACAACGAGTGGGACCGGCACGACATCCACCACATCCCGGACGCGCTCACCAGCAGCGCCGTCCCGGACAAGGAGTTCATCCGGGCGAGCGGGATAGAATCCGTGGTCGGCTACGCCGGCAAGCTCCCCGACGGCGAACTGTTCACCGTGCTGATGTTCACCCGCGTCCACGTTCCGGCCCGGATCGCCGAACTCTTCCGCACCGTCGCGGTGTCCACCCGCCTGGCCCTGCTCCCGCTCAACACCGCGCCCCTGTTCGCCGGCGGCCCCGGCCGGCCCACCCCCACCACGCACGTCGCCGCCGCCCGCCTGGACGCCCTGGAACAACTCCTGGCCGCCCACGAGGGCACCACCGCGCAACAGGCCCTGGTCGCCGAGGACGCCCGCGACCGGGTCCGCTCGCAGCAGGAGCAACTCGCCCACAAACAGCGCCGACTCGACCAGGAGACCCGGATCGTCGAGACGCTCTACCGCGTCGGCCAGAAACTCACCCGCGAGCTCAATCTCGAACGCCTCGTGCAAGCCGCCACCGACGCCGCCACCTCGGTGATCGCCGCCGAGCACGGCATCTTCCGCTACATCGACTACGACACCGGCGGCGTCGCGGACACCCGCTACGCCGTCACCAGCCCCGACCCCACGCTGATCGACCGCCTGCCCCGACCGCGACCCTCCCTCGCCGCGCGCAGCCGACCGCAGACCACCGCCGCCCCGCCGGCCACAGTGCGCCGCGGCGACCTCACCGAAGACCCCGCCGCCACAAACCTGTTGCCCTACCGGGTGAGCCCCGACGGACAGCCCCCCGTACGCAGCCTGCTGACCATCCCGGTCACCACCGCGACCGGCGAGGACCTGGGCGCCTTCTCCTTCTGCCATACCCGGGCCGACGTGTTCACCGAACGCGACGAACAACTCGCCCTGGGCATCGCCGCGCAGGCGGCCACCGCGATCGAGAACGCCCGGCTGTTCCGCAGCGTGCGCGACACCGCCGTCGAACTCCAGCGCAGCCTGCTCCCGCAGGTCCCGCCCGACCTGGACGAACTCAACATCGCCTTCCGCTACCTGCCCGGCGCCAAGGGCCAACAGGTGGGCGGCGACTGGTTCGACGTGATCCCGCTGTCCGCCGGCCGAATCGCCCTGGTGGTCGGCGACGTGATGGGTCGAGGTCTGCAGGCCGCCGCCGTGATGGGCCAACTCCGGGCCGCGGTACGGGCGTATTCGGTGATGGACCTGCCGCCCGCGCAGGTCATGCGGCATCTCAACCGGCTGGTGACCGGGCTCGGCGGCGAAGACCAGATCATCACGTGCGTGTACGCCGTCTACGACCCCGGCGACGCCACCATCCACTGGTCCAACGCCGGCCACCTGCCACCGGCCCTGATCGGCGCCGACGGCAAGGTCGAACTCCTGGAGGACGACCTGGGCGTACCGCTCGGCCTGGACGGCACCGCGTTCGAGGACGCGGTGGTCGGCTTCGACACCGGCGACCAACTGCTCCTGTACACCGACGGCCTAGTCGAATCGCACGACGCCTCGCTCACCGACCGCCTGCAGGAACTCACCAAGCACATCGACAGCACCACCGGCGGCGCCTACAACGTCGCCGACGTCGCCGACCTGCTCGCCAAGACCATGCTCACCGGCCAGGAACCCGACGACGTCGCGCTGCTGCTGGTCCGTGCCCGACACAGCGTCGAGCGCACCGCCGGCCTCGACCTGCCGCCCACGCCGCGCTCCGCGCGCGAGGCCCGCGACTTCGTCCGCGCCACGCTGGGCCGCTGGGAGCTGGCCGAGCACAGCGACACCACCTGCTCGGTGGTCACCGAACTCGTCTCCAACGCCGCCGAGCACGCCCGCACCCCGATGGAGCTCAGGCTCCGGCACCACCCGGGCCGGCTGATCGTCGAGGTGGTCGACCACGACGGCCGACTGCCCAAGGAGATCGCCTCTCCCGGCCACGACGAGCGGCACCGGGGGTTGTGCATCGTGGCCGGCCTGACCACCGACTGGGGCGTGCGTCCCACCGACACCGGGAAGATCGTCTGGGCCGAGATCCGCGATCGTTGAGGCCCACCACGGCCCCGGTCGGCGAACCCACCCGCCACGCCCCTACCACCCGCACCGGGCGCGGTCGCCCGACACCGGCCGCTCGGGTCGGCGCGCATTCGCTGTGCGTGGCGGCGCGCGTTCCGGGCAGGCGTACCCTCGGCGACCCCGGGCCGTTCAGGCGAGTTTTATGTCACTTTCCACCGTCGATGTGGTGAATCATCCGTTTTCGGGTAGCTACTCACCGTCACGGCCCCCGATCGCCCCCTCCGCCCCCTCGGTCGGGAATCTTCGGGGCCCGTCACGCGTTCTGCAATCGGACGAGACAGCAAGACCTGTCGATGTGGGTTGACAAGCCAGGAGGCACGATTCATGAGTGAGCGAGCTCTCCGCGGCACACGCCTTGGCGCCACCAGCTACGAGACCGATCGCGGTATCGATCTGGCGCCGCGTCGCACCGTGGAATACGACTGCCCCCGGGGGCACCGCTTCGAGATGCCGTTCTCCGTCGAGGCGGAGATCCCTTCGACGTGGGAGTGCCGCAGCTGCGGTGCCATCGCGCAGTTGGTGGATGGCGCGCCGCCGGAGGAGAAGAAGAACAAGGCCACACGTACGCACTGGGACATGCTCATGGAGCGGCGTACCCGGGAAGAGCTGGAAGAGGTCCTCGCCGAGCGCCTCGCCGTACTGCGGTCGGGTGGGATCAATCTCCACCACGATCCGCGCAACAACCGCAAGAGCGCCTGAGCGAGCACCGCGCGAGCCCGCTCCGGGCGCGTGCGGATCCCGTCGACAGGTGGCACCGACGCCCGGGGCGCCGACGATCTCACGATCGTGGCGCCCCGGGCGTCGTGCTGTCTGCGAACGCCGCCCTCGAGGTCGCGGGGCCCCGAAGCCTCAGGGCAGTTCGCGCGGCGGCGCCGGCGGGTCGTCGTCGCGGCGCTCGTCCGGATCGATCACCTCGCCGCGCACGATCTTGCCGTCCGGGCGGTGGATCCGGGCGTCCCGCACCGCGCCCGAGAACCTCGGACTGTTGGCCACCTTCGCGGCCACCACTGTGCCGATCAGGCGCCGGATCAGCGGCCGGGTGAACGGCAGCACACACAGCAGGCCCAGTGCGTCGGTGATGAACCCGGGGATGATCAGCAGGATGCCGCCGAGGATGACCACGCCCGCGTCGGCGGCGGCCTTGGTCGCCTCCTTGCCCTGGGCCGCGAGCACGGTCGGGTCGCTCTGGCTCTGGCGCTGGGCCTGTTCACCGAGCTCGCGCAGCCGGGTCAGCACCCGGCGGCCCTCGTAGCGGATCACCAGTGAGCCCAGCGCGACGCCGGCCAGGATCAGCAGGAACGTCCGGCCCGCGCCGATCTCGCTGCCGACCAGACTGATCACGTAGATCTCGGCCAGTGGCAGGGCGACGATCGGCAGGAGCGTGGCCGCTCGGCGCAGCGGGGTGCTCACGCGATCACTTCCTCGGCGAGGTGGTACCGGTGGTGCCGGTAGTGCTCGAGGTGTCGGCGGCCTCGGCGGTGTCGGGAGATCCGGCGGATTCGGCGGTATCGACCGCTCCGGTGGCTCCCGCAGTGTCGGTGGCTCCGGTGCCCGGCGCGTCGTGGCCCTCGCGCGCGCTGTCGACCCTGCTCGCGCCCTCGGCGCCGCCCTCGATGCCTGCCGCCGCCTCCGGGGTGGCTTCGTCGGGGTACTTGCCGACCCGACGGCCGACGCCCCACGCGGTGACCCGCCACAGCGCCTCGGCGACGATCGAGTTGCTCATCTTGCTGTTGCCGCGCTCGCGTTCGATGAACGTGATCGGCACCTCCAGGACGCGGTAGCCCTTGCGGATCGCCCGCCAGGCCAGGTCCACCTGGAAGCAGTAGCCCTGGGAGGCGACCTCGTCCAGACCGATGCCGAGCAGGGTGTCCTTGCGGAACGCCCGGAAGCCGCCGGTGACGTCGTGGATGTCGACGCCGAGCATCAGGCGCGAGTAGGTGCTGCCGCCCCTGGAGATGAGCTTGCGGTGTCCGGGCCAGTTGACCGCGCCGCCGCCGGGGACCCAGCGCGAACCGAGCACCAGGTCCGCGTCCCGTACCGCTTCGAGCAGGCGCGGGAGTTGTTCGGGCTGGTGCGAACCGTCGGCGTCCATCTCCACCAGGATGTCGTAACCGCGGTCGATGCCCCAGCGGAAGCCCGCGATGTAGGCGGCGCCCAGACCCTCCTTGCCGGCCCGGTGCATGACCTGGACGTGCGGGTCGTGCTCGGCGAGGGTGTCCGCGATGTCGCCGGTGCCGTCGGGGCTGTTGTCGTCGGCGATCAGCACGTCGACGTCGGGCACGGCGGCCCGCAGGCGGGAGACGATCGGCTCGATGTTCTCCGATTCGTTGTAGGTGGGGATGATGACGAGCACCTTGCCGAGGTCGGCGAAGCTGGTCTGCTCGCTGTCGGTCACATCATCTCCTTGATGGCGTTGGCGTCGGCGAGGGTGTCGACGCCGGCGTCGGCTGTGGTCGGCTGGATGCCGGGGGTGTTGACTGTCCGGGCCTGGCGCCGACGGCGGAGGATGCCGTACGCGCAGGCGAGAAGACCGACGATAGCCAGGATCCACTCGGGAGCCGAACCGAGTCGGGTGGCCGGCGTGCGGTCGTCGCGCAGCGGCACGTCCATGACCAGCGTGTCGGCGGTGAATTCGCGGGTGCGTTCGACCACTTTTCCATCCGGCATGACGATCGCGCTGATCCCGGAGGTGGCCGCGATGAGCACCGCGCGGCCGTGCTCGATCGCGCGCAGCCTGGACATCGCGAGTTGCTGCTCGGGCTGGCCGCTGCGGCCGTAGGTGGCGTTGTTGGTCTGCACGACCAGCACCCGGCCACCGTGCGTGACCGCCTCGCGGGTGACGTTGTCGTAGGCGATCTCGAAGCAGATCACGTCGCCGATCCGGGCCGGGCCCAGTTGCATGACGCCGACGGTCTTGCCGGGGTAGAAGTCGCGCGGGACGCGTTCGAGCCGGCTGATGAACTTGGTGAGCAGTTCGCGCATCGGGATGTACTCGCCGAACGGCACCGGGTGGCGCTTGGTGTAGGAGGCGCCGGGTCCGGTGACCGGGTCCCACACGATGCCCTGGTTCTGGATGTGTGTGGCGTCGGGGCCGGCGACCAGGACGCCGGTGAGCACGGGGACGCCGATGTCCTTGACCGCACCGTCGATCGCCACGTACGCGTCGCGCTCCTCGAACGGGTTCAGGTCCGAGGAGTTCTCCGGCCAGATCACCAGTTCGGGCTTCCTGACCTTGCCCGCGCGCACGTCGGCGGCGAGCTTGTGGGTCTCGCGGACGTGGTTGTCCAGGACCGCGCGCCGCTGGCCGAGGAAGTCCAGGCCGGTGCGCGGGACGTTGCCCTGGATCACCGCGATGGTCGCGCTGTCCGGGCCCGCGGCGTCGCCCTCGGTGGGGATGGGCACCGCGTAGGCGCTCGCGGGGATGGCGATCGCCAGGCCGATGGCGCCCAGGGCAAGCGGCACGGCGGCACGCGGCGTACGCGCGACCTCGGGGCCCGACTCGGCGATCTCGTCCGCGGACGCGGTGTATCGGGCGTACAGGCGCAGCCCGGCCCAGCCGAGCAGGGCGCCGGTGAGCGCGACGGCGAAGGTCACCCCGGGTGCGCCGGCGAGCGCGGCGATCGGGGTGAACGGCGTCGCGGTGTTGGCGAAGGCCAGTCGACCCCAGGGGAAGCCGCCGAACGGGACGCGGTCGCGCACCAGTTCCTCCGCGACCCACAGGCACGCGGTCCACAGCGGCCACAACCGCAGTCGGCCGATCAGGGTGAGCGCGGCGGCCAACGCGGCGATGTACAGCGCCTGCACCACCGACAGCACGATCCACGCGTCCGGCCCGACCACGCGCAGCCACTTGAGCAGCCACAACATGAACGGCAGGCCGAACAGCAGGCCGTAGCCGAAGCCGGTGCGGGTGCGTTGCCCGTGCACCGCGACGGTGAGCACGGCGACCGCGAGCACGCTCAGCGGCCAGATGTCGTACGGCGGGAACGCGAGCGCCAGCAGCAGGCCGCTGATCAGCGCGTAGGCCGGGCGGGCGGGCTTGCGGTAGATGCTCACGGCGGTGGCCCGGGTGCGTCGGAAACGCCGCCTGCGGGCGGGCGCCGAGACCGGGGGCGGGGCGCCCTCGGGCACTGTGGCGCTGTCGAGCTGCGGCACCGTGGGGCCCCCTCGCTGGGTCGTCGCTGATCACTGCTGCCGGCTTCGGCACGGAGTTGCGCCGGTCGGGTGATGCAGTGACGTTACAACGTTCGAGGTGGGTGAGCGGTTTCGGATCGTTCTCGACAGTGCGGTGGGGGCAGCGGGAGCTCGGTCGCCCTTCGGGCCGGCCCCGGACCGGCTGGCTGTCGGTCGCGGTGGTCGTTGTCTACTGGGCGACCGGGCTCTGCCGCGGTCTCACCTTCCGGCGCGGGGTGTGCTCGCGTCCGGCGGGGCGGCTGCACGGGTGCCGCTCTGCCGTTCGTGGCCGCGTGGGGCGGCCTCCCGGGCACGTGTCACGTCGGTTCCGGACCTGGCGCCCGGTGGCTGTGCCACCTGTGGCCCGGAGGCGTGCGCGTGCTCGGGGAGGGTGTTCTCCTGCCGGTCGTCCTGCGGTGGACCGGGTCGAACGTACTGGGCGATGCGGGCGCGGTGTCAACATCGCACTGACCTGCACGGATGCGGT
This sequence comes from Embleya sp. NPDC127516, assembly GCF_044765325.1. Classification (NCBI taxonomy): domain Bacteria; kingdom Bacillati; phylum Actinomycetota; class Actinomycetes; order Kitasatosporales; family Streptomycetaceae; genus Embleya; species Embleya sp. NPDC127516. The sequence continues at coordinate 319,753 of NZ_JBIWJT010000006.1, forward strand.
ATCGGTGCAGGTCAGGACCCGGGGTGGTGCGCCACTGGTGTGGGTGGTGTGCGCCCACCAGGTGGCGCAATCGTTCCCCTAATGGGTCTCCTCGCGGCTTCCGCACCCCTTGCGCACGTGCGTCGCGCCCCCGATCGCGATCCGGACCCGACCCGATCGTGAGCCGGTGCCGGCCCGTTCCCGGCCGGTGTCGGGGCGGCGGGAACGTCGGCGTGTCGCGCGTTGCGGGCTTCCCGGGTTGTTGTACACGGGTCGGGGCCCGACGCGCGAGCGAGACCCCGGCTTACGTTCACCCACATCGGTGCATCCGGTCACCGCCGGCACCTCGGTTCAGGCCACGCAGGGTGCTCCGGAGAAGCCCGCGTAGGCGCCGGGTCGGCTGCGCTCGGTCTCCCCCACCGCCGTGGCAAGCCGGCGGATCGCCTCGGTCAGCGTCGCCGGATCGTGCGCGTACGGCAGTCGCACGTGGTGCTCGAAGGTGCCGTCGGTGCCGAAGTGGGTGCCCGCCGCGATCCGCACGCCGTGGCGCGCCGCCGCCTCGGTCAGGGACAGGCTGGACGTCCCGTCGGTGCGCACCCACAACGACAGCCCGCCCACCGGCATCGCGAAGGTCCAGTTCGGCAGGCGGTCGGTGAGCGCGTCGGCGAGGGCGCCTCGGGCGGTGCGCAGCGCGGGCAGCCGGCTCTCCAGGATGGTGTCCTCGTGGTCGGTGATCAGGTGGTGGGTGACCAGTTGGTCCAGCACCGGCGCGCCGACGTCGAAGGACGCGCGGGTGGCCGCGATCCGCCGGACCAGGTCCGGGGTGGCCCGGATCCAGCCGATCCGCAACCCGCCCCAGAAGGTCTTCGACGTCGAGCCGATGGTGACCACGTTGTTGGTCCGGTCGAACGCGGCCATCGGCAGCGGCCGGTCGCTCGGGTCGATGTCCAGGGCCAGGTCGAAGCACGTCTCGTCGACGATCAGCGTGGTCCCGGTGTTGCGCGCCAGGTCCACCAGGGTGCGTCGGATGCCCGCGTCGGCGAGGTGGCCGGTCGGGTTCTGGTAGTCCGGGATCAGGTAGGCCAGTCGGGGCGCGGCGGTGCGCAGCGTGTCGCGCCAGGTCTCCGGGTCCCACCCGGTGTCCGTCATCGGCACCGGGACCAGCCGGTTCCCGGCCTGCCGGATGGCGTCCAGCACGTTGGCGTACGTGGGCGATTCCACCGCGACCCGGTCGCCGGGGCCGGCCAGCGTGCGCAGGACCAGGGTGACCGCGGCGAGCGCGCCGGGGGTGACCAGGATCTGGTCGGGCGTGGTGGGTACGCCGCGCCGGGTGTAGCGCTGGGCCAGCGTGTCGCGCAGGACCGGCAGGCCGCCGGGCAGGTAGCCGTGGCCGGTGGTGTAGGTGGGCAGCGAGTCGGTGGCGTCGGCGACCGCCTGGTGCAGGGCCCGGCCGGGGCCGGGCAGGGCGGCGACGCCGAGGTCGATCACGCCGGTGGTGGTGCTCGGGCTCAATCCCTTGGTGGGGATCTCGGTGTGCGTGCCGGGCAGGGTGGTCCAACTGCCGGAGCCGCGCCGGCTGGTCAGGTAGCCGTCGGTGCGCAGGAGTTCGTACGCGGCGGCGACCGTGGTGCGGCTGATGCCGAGTCGGTCGGCGAGGCCGCGCTCGGCGGGCAGGCGCGCGGTCAGCGGGATCCGACCGTCCAGGAGCAGCGCGCGGATGCGATCGGCCAGCGTGCGGTACGCCGGCCCGGTGCGCGCCGCGGACTGGGTCGTGGTGGTCCAGGGGTGCAGGAGGTCGGCGAGGCGGGTGCTGCTGACGGTCAGGTGAGGCGCGCTCATCAGTCCACTCCTGTCGAATTGGCTATGGATCCGTGATCCGGTGTCGGCGATTCTTTCACCGTTGGCTCTTTTTTGGCAGTCCGGTAAAGAACGAGGTGCACGGTGGCTTGGTCGTGGGTCCGGCGCTTGGTCCAGTTGTATGCGGGGCTCACGCTCTACGGGTTCAGCATGGCGCTGATGATCCGGGCCGAGTTGGGCCTGGATCCGTGGGACGTGTTCCATCAGGGCCTCGCGGAGCGCACCGGATGGAGTTTCGGCGTGGTGACGATCGTGGTCGGCGCCGCGGTACTGCTGCTGTGGTGGCCGATGCGGCAGCGCCCGGGCCTGGGCACGGTGAGCAACGTGTTCGTGATCGGCATCGCGGTGGACGCGTCGCTGCGGTGGCTGCCCACGCCGGAAGCGTTGGGTTGGCGAGCGGCCTTCCTGGTCTTCGGGGTGGTCCTGAACGCGGTGGCCGGCGGCGCCTACATCGGCGCGCGACTGGGCCCGGGGCCCCGGGACGGCCTGATGACCGGGCTGGTGCGGCGGACCGGCCGCTCGGTGCGGCTGGTCCGGACCGGCATCGAGGTCACGGTGCTGGCGGTGGGCTTCGTACTGGGCGGGTCGATCGGCCTGGGCACCGTGGTGTACGCGCTGGCGATCGGGCCGCTGGTGCAGGTCTTCCTGCCCCTGCTGACCGTCCCGGAGCGACCGCGGGCGGCCGAGGCCGGGCCCGGCGCGGCGGGGGCGGCGGGATCGGCCGGGCCGGGCCGGCACGGGACGCCGGAGCCGGCCCCGGCCGGTTAGGGCGGGTCCCGGGACGGACCCCGGGGCCGCTCCGGGGTCGGCGTCCGCGATCGTGCTCACGCCTGGTCGAGAGCTCCCTCGGCCGTGTACACCGCGGTGCCTCGCACCGCCGTCCGCAGGCAGCGCGGCAACGGCAGGTCGGGGGCCAGGTCGGGCAGCCCCGGGGTGCCCGAGCGCGGGTCGGTGGACCAGCCGGAGAGCCGGCTGTCCGGTGCCTGCACGACCAGTTCGGTGGTGTCCCACACCGCGTAGGTGGCGGGTGCGCCGGGCACCAGGACGCCGGCGTCGTCCCGGCCGACCGCGCGGTGGCCGCCTCGGGTGTGCGCGGCGAACGCGGCGCGCACGCTGATGCGTTGCTCCGGGGTGCGGTGGAAGGCGGCGGCGCGCACCGTGCCCCACGGGTCGAGCGGGGTCACCGGCGCGTCCGACCCGAACGCGAGCGGTACACCGGCGGCGCTCAGTGCGGCCAACGGGTTCATCAGCGCGGCGCGTTCGGCGCCCAGGCGGCGGACGTACATGCCGTCCGGGCCGCCCCACGCGGCGTCGAAGGCGGGCTGTACGGAGGCGGTCAGGCCCAGTTCGGCGAAGGCCGCGACGGCTTCGGCGTCGAGCAGTTCGGCGTGTTCGACGCGGTGTCGCAGCGCGCGGAAGGCCGCGCCGTGCGGGCCCTGGATCAGCGCGCGGGCGGCGGCGGTGACCGCGCCGATCGCGGCGTCGCCGATCGCGTGGAAGCCGGCCTGGATGCCCGCTTGGGTGCACGCGGCGAGGTGCTCGGCGACCTGCTCGGCCGCCAGGTGGGTCAGGCCGGTGCCGGCGCCGGGGTCGTCGGAGTAGGGCGCGTGCAGGCACGCGGTGTGCGAGCCGAGCGAGCCGTCGATGAACAGGTCGCCGCCCAGTCCGTGCGCGCCCAGGTCGGCGCGCAGCGTGCGGGCGTGCTCGGCGTCGGCGGCGAGCGCGCCCCAGTAGCCGACCACGTCCGGGCCGGCCTCGTCCCGGGCCAGGGCCAGCAGCGCCCGGAAGTCGGCCTCGCCGGCGATCTCCGGCCCGCCGCACTCGTGCAGCGTGCCGATGCCCAGCGCCGCAGCCCGGGCCCGCGCGACCCGCTGCGCGGCGACTCGATCGGCCGCGGTCAGCGCGGCGTTCGCGGCGGCCCGCGCGACGTGGTGCACGGTGCCCGCCAGGGGCGCGTCGCCGTGCTCGCCCGGGACCAGCGCGAGCAACGCGGGCGAGCACGCCGCGGAGTGCACGTCGATCCGGGAGAGGTAGACGGTGGCGCCGCCGGTGGCCCGGTCCAACTCGGCCGGGGTGGGCGGCCGTCCCTCGGGCCACGCGCTGTCGTCCCAGCCGTGCCCGAGCAGCACGTGGCCGGCTCCGTACAGGCCGCGCCGCTTGGCGTGGTCCTCCAGCGCCGAGAGCGCGTACGTCAACGAGGGCGCGCCGGTCAGGTCCAGGCCGGTCAACACGAGGCCGGTCGCGGTGGCGTGCACGTGCGCGTCCACGAACGCGGGGGTGACCAGGGCGCCCGCGAGATCGAGCACCGCGTCGACGGCGTCGACATGGGCCGCGGCGGCCCCCTCGGCGCCGATCCAGGCGATGGTGTCGTCCTCGACGACCATGGCGGTCGCGAAGGGATCGGCCGGACTGTGCACGGCGCCGTTGCGCAGGAGGAGCGTGGTCATGGGCACCAGTGTGGCCCGCCCGGATCGAACCCCGAGCCGGAGGTCACCCCTTCGGGCGTGCGACCCGCGCCGCGCACACCCGCTCGGGTCCGGGCTGCTTCGTCGACGGCCGCCCCCGCGCGCTCCCCCGGATCGGCGCGGGCGGTCCGCCGGCGATCGCTCGGGCGGTTGATTCGGGTTCGGCGCGGGCGGATCCGCTCAGAATCGGGGCGCGCGGGCCTCGTAGGGCGTCGACAACACCACCGTCGTACGGGTGGACACGCCCGCCTGGAGCCGGATCCGGGCCAGCAGCGTCTCCAGGTCGCCGGGGGTGGCGACGCGGACCTTGAGGATGTAGCTCTCGTCGCCCGCCACGCTGTGGCACGCCTCCAGCTCCTCGAGGTCCGCCAGGCGCTCGGGAGCGTCGTCCGGGGCGCTGGGGTCGATCGGCTTGACCGAGATGAACGCGGTCAACGGCAGCCCGATGGCCTCGGTGTCGACCACGGCGGCGTAGCCGCGGATGACCCCGCGTTGTTCGAGTCGGCGCACACGCTGGTGTGCGGCCGAGGTGGACAGGCCGGTGGCCTTGCCCAGGTCGGTGTAGCTCATCCGCCCGTCGAGCAGGAGCAGTTTGACGATCTGTCGGTCGAGGTCCTCCACACGATGAACCTATGGCATGGCGACCGCGCGTGGCGCCGTGCGGGCGGTTCGGGGACCTTCGGCGGCCCGGCGGGCGGCGGGGCGCGGCGCGGGCACCGGTGCGGTTGGCGATCGGGGTTGATCGTCGGTGGCCGTGGTTACAGTGCCCCCATGGCCGACCAGGACCGTGCTCCCGCGCTCGATCAGCTCGACCGTGCCCTGCTTCGGGTCACCGCGCGGGCCGACACCTCCGCCGCCCGGGCTCGGCAACTGCGTTGGGTGGTGGGCGAGTTGCGTCGGGCGCTGGTCCAGGAGGGTTTCCCGCCCGAGGCGCGCGCCTCGCTCGCGGCACTGCTGTCCGCCGATCCGATGCGGCGCTATCTGGAGTTGGCGGGCAGCGGCCGGTTGCGCACCCGCACGGTCGCCGGCGACGGCGTCTCGACGACGGCGAGCATTCGGGTGCGGATGGACTGTCTGGAGATCCTGGCCCGGGCCGGATCGGTGCCGATCGCCTTGCCCGAACGCCCCGCGATGCCCGACCTCAAGCCGCCGGTGGGCGCCCGGCAGCGCTCGTTGCTGCTGGACTGGCTGACCGCGCACGCCGATCGCTCCGGCGCCGACCCGGGCCGGGTCCGGCTGTTCGCGCTGATCGGCGTCGTTCTGGACACCGGCGCCCGGGCGGGCGAGTTGTGCGCGCTGCGGCTGACCGACCTGGCGCCCGACGAGCGCACGGTGCGCATCGTGCGGCGCCCGCAGGCGCGCTCGGTCAACCCGGCGGTGACCGAGGTGTTGCCGCTCTCCGGCCCCACCCGCGCGGCGTTGGCACGCTGGTTGGACGTACGCGAGGAACTGGTGCGGCACGTACAGGGGTCGGTGGCCGCGGTGTGGGTGTCGGTACGGGGCAACCACGCCGGGGTGCCGGATCGGGACGGGAACTCCCGGCGCCGACCGGTCGGGATGCCGCTGATGCCGCGCGGGCTCGCCCGCGCCTATACGCGCACGGTGGTGCAGTTGAACGTGGACATGGCCGGGCGGCCGGGATGGGAGCCGATTCCCTATCGGCTGGAGCAGTTGCGCCGGGCGGTCGAGTTCGAGCCCGTGGCGGGGGCGGAGGCCGCGGACGGCACGCGGGTGTGAGCGTGTTCGGCGCGAGCCGACCGGGGCGCGGGCGCGGTACGGCGCGCCGACTCGGCCGGTGGCGATGCCATCCGTTTCGCGCGTCGCGCGAATTGGGCTCGGATGAGTACTGCAACGTTCCGGTCGGGCGCACTATCGTCGGCGGAGCGCGCCGTCACCGCGGCGCTGTGGCGACAGGGGGAGCCCCATGAGTATCGCCGTAGACGTGCCCGCGGGTAAGGGGGCGCGCCGTCCGATCACGGACTTCGACGACGCGTTCGAGTTCGAGCCGGACGGGGACCCGTCCGGCGCCGCGACCGCACGTCGGGCATGCCCGGAGTGTGCGGTCGTGCTGGTCGTGGACGTGGCCCCTGACGGGGCGACGGTGCCGGATCACGCGGTGTGCCCCAGTGCGCGGGATCCGTTCGGGATACGTTCGTGCCCGGGCTCGGGCGCGGTGTTCGGGGACTCGCTCGACCGGGCCGGCTCCGCGACGCCCGAGCCGCTGCCGCGGCCCGCGGTCACGGTGTTGCCGGCGGGCCTGGACTGGCGGGCCCAGCCGTTCTCGCACACGTTGTGAGCCACCGGGTCCGCTCCGGGCCCGGGCATCGATCCGACCGCCTTCGAAGCCGACCGCATGCGCACGTGGGCCGCCTGCCCTCCCGCGCCGCGTGGAAAGCCGGTCGACCGCACCGCTCACTCCCCGTCGCCGACGGCCCCGCCCTCGTAGGCGCCCATCGTCCGCACGAACATCGCCCGATCCTCGGGTGAGAGCGGGTCGAACGCGCGACGCCAGGCGTCGGCGCCGTTCGCCAGCCAGCTCTCGATCGCGGTCCGGGTCTGCGGGTCCTCGGTGATCGCCACGATCGACCGGCGCCGGTCGTTCGGGTCGGTGTGCCGCTCCAGGACGCCCTGTCGGCCGAGGTCGCTGACCATCAGGCTGACCGTGGTCGGGGCCACCTCGAGCCGCGCGGCCAGGTGGTTGACCGACATCGGGCCGTCGAAGAGCAGGTAGGCCAGCAGCGACAGGTGTCGCGGGGCCAGGTTCATCGACTGCAACCGCTCGGGGATCCGGGTGCGCTTGAGCCGGGCCCATACCCTCGGCATCAGCAGCAACATGGCCCGAATCGCCTCGTCCGTGCTCAGGCCGTCCTCGGCCGAGGCCCCCGGGGTACGCTCCGTCGTCACGCCCGCCGCCTCCTCGTCCTCGACTCGCGCGGCTTCGGATGCGAAGCGCGATCCCCCGGATCACGCAACCGTACCCGACCCCCGCCGCCCGATCCGAAAGGCCACAATCCGCCCCGCGCCGAGCAGCCCGCTCCCCGGCGCCGACCCACCCCGGCCCCGGGCCGCCCGCCGGCCGGCGCCCCCGGATCATCCGTTCAGCAGCAAGTCCCGGGCGATGACCATGCGTTGGATCTGATTCGTGCCCTCGACGATCTGCAGGCACTTGGCCTCGCGCAGGTATCGCTCCGCCGGGAAGTCGGTGGTGTACCCGTAGCCGCCCAGGACCTGCACCGCGTCGACCGTCACCCGCATCGCGGCGTCCGTGCAGAAGAGTTTGGCCATCGCCGCCTGGCGGCCGAACGGCAGGCCCGCGTCGCGCAGTCGCGCGGCGGACAGGTACAGCGCGCGGCCCGCCTCGATCGCGGTGGCCATGTCGGCGAGCATGAAGCGGATGCCCTGCTTGTCGGCGATCGGACCGCCGAACTGCGAGCGGTTCTTGGCGTAGTCGCTCGCCAGGTCCAACGCGGCCTGGGCAACGCCGGTGGCACACGCGGCGATGCCCAATCGGCCGCAGTCGAGCGCGGCCAGCGCGATCGGGAAACCCTGGCCCTCGGCGCCGATCCGCCGTTCCGCCGCGACCCGGGCGCCGTCGAGGTGGATCTGCGCGGTGGGCGAGGACCGCATTCCCATCTTGTGCTCGGGCGCGGCGGCGGACAGGCCCGGTGTGTCGGCGTCGACCAGGAACGCGCTGATCCCGCGCGAGCCGTCGGGCGAGGTACGGGCGAGCACGGTATAGAAGTCGGCCACCCCGCCGTGCGTGATCCACGCCTTGGTCCCGGTGAGCACGTACCCGTCGGTCGCGGCCAGTGCCTTGGTGTTCAGCGCCGCGGCGTCCGAGCCCGAGTGCGGCTCGGACAGGCAGTACGCGCCGAGCAGGTCGCCGGACAACATCGCGGGCAGGTGCGTGGCCCGTTGCTCCGGCGTACCGAAGGTCGCGAGCGGGTGACACGCCAGCGTGTGCACCGACACCCCGAGGCCGACCGCCAGCCAGCCGGCGGCGAGTTCCTCGAGCACTTGGAGATAGACCTCGTACGGCTGGTCGCCGCCGCCGTATTCCTCGGCGTACGGCAGCGACAACAACCCGGCGGCGCCCAGGGTCGCGAACACCTCGCGCGGGAAGCGTCCGGCGGCCTCGTCGGCGGCGGCCCGAGGGGCGATCTCGCGGGCGGTGATCTCCCGGGTGAGGTCGAGCAGGGCACGGGACTCGTCGGTGGGCAGAGTGCGCGTCAGGGCCATGGGACGTCCTTCCGTGCGGTCCGGATGTGGCCGGGCCCGGCGGTGGCCGGCGGCGGACCGGGTGGGGTTCGCCCCCCGGCCGTTGCGCACGATCGTACGGCGCCACCCCCGCCCGCGTCCGACACCGACGCGGCCCGCGCCCCGAACGCCGGCCGGCCGCGGCCGGATCCGGGTTCGCGCGCGGCGGGCCGCGGCCGGTGCCACCACGAACAGCCCTACAGCACGGCCAACCCGTGCGGACGCACGTTCATCGGGTCGGCGCCGCTCTCGCCGCAGACCACGATGTCCTCGATGCGTGCGCCGTGCGCACCGGGCAGGTAGATGCCGGGCTCGATCGAAAAGGCCATGCCCGGCTCCAGGGGCAACGTGTTGCCCTGGACGATGTACGGGTCCTCGTGGCTCTCCATGCCGATGCCGTGACCGGTGCGGTGGATGAAGTACTCGCCGTAGCCCGCCTCGGTGATGATGTCGCGACCGACCGCGTCGAGTTGCTCGCAGGTCAACCCGGGCCGGACCGCCGCGAGTTGGGCGGCCTGGGCGCGCTCGAGCACGTCGTAGTAGCGGCGGAACTCGGCGGGCGGTTCGCCGACGCTGTAGGTACGCGTCTCGTCCGAGCAGTAGCCGTCGGCGGTGGTGCCGCCGATGTCGACGACGACCACGTCGCCGGTCTCGATCACCCGGTCGGAGAGTTCGTGGTGCGGGCTCGCGGCGTTGGGGCCGGAGCCGACGATCACGAAGTCCACCCGCACGTGGCCCTCGGCGATGATCGCGTCGGCGATGTCCGCGCCGACCTCGCGCTCGGTGCGGCCCGCCCGGAGCCAGTCGCCCACGCGCGCGTGCACCCGGTCGATCGCCGCGCCGGCCCGGCGCAGCGCCTCCACCTCGGCGGCCGACTTGCGCATCCGCAGTTCGCGCAACACGTCGCCGGCGAGCGACTGTTCGGCGGCGGGCAGAGCGGCGCGGAAGGCGAGCACCTTCTCCGCCCACATGTGGTTGTCCAGGCCGACCCGGGCCACGCCGCGCGGCAGTCGGCCCGCGATCAGCGCGTACGGGTCCTCGGTCTCGCCCCAGCCGGCCACGTCGATGCCCAGCTCTCCCGCGGGCGACGCGAGGGCGGCGGGCTTCTCCAGGCCGGGTACGACGAGGAAGGGTTCGGCGCCGACGGGCACCACCAGGCAGGTCAGGCGCTCCAGCGGAAGCGCCTCGTAGCCGGTGAGATAGCGCAGGTCGGCGCCGGGCGAGATGAGCAGGGCGTCCAGTCCCGCGTCGGCGGCGGCCTTTTGGGCGCGGCCGAGGCGGTCTGTGGGGTGCGGGGCTGCGTCGTGGGTCACGCGCCCAACATATGACACGTCACACGGCTCCGGGCAAGGCCGCGTTTCATCCGGCTGCGGTACGGGCCGCGTCGATCGCGGCGCGCACCGCGTCCCACAGGTCGGCGCGGGCGCGCAGCGAGACGGTGACGGTGCCCGCGCTCTCGCGCCACGCGCGGGCCGGGTCCGGGGTGGCGGCGCACAGCCGGCCGAGCAGGCGCAGCGCCATCGGGCCGTGGTCGTCGCCGTCCACCTCGATGTGCCGGGCCAGGTATTCGCCGAACACCGCGAGCCGGCCCGCGTGCACGTCGTCGAGCGCGGTGAGGTGGTCGAACATGCGCGGGATGAGTTCCTCGCGACCGAGCGCGAAGGACGCGGCGACGCAGTGCAGCGGCGCGTGCTCGACCACCTGCCAGGTGCGCGTGACGAACGCGGCGGCCCCGGCGGGCGCCCCGCACGCGGCGACCGCCTCGGGCACCGGGACCTTGTCCGCGAGCAGGCCCAGGAAGCGGCGGGCCGGTCGGGTGTCGGCGCCGGCCCCGTCCATCGCGGCGAGGTAGAGCTCGAAGTGGCTGAGCGGGCCCAGGGAGGTGGTGTCGCTCTCCTCGCCGAGCACGATCTCGTTGACCATCCGCCGGATCTCCGCGTCGCCGCGCGGCACCCACGGGATCTCCACGCAGGTCAGGTGCCGTTGCAGGCTCTTGAGCAGGGACATGAAGTCCCAGACGGCGAACACGTGGTGCGCCATGAACACCCGGATGGCGGTGAGGTCGGTGAGGTCGCGGTAGACGGTGTGCCGGAGCACGCGTTGCCGCACCGGGGCGGTCTCGCCGAGCAGCCGCGCGATGGGGTCGGCGTTCGTCGCGCGCGCCTGCGGGACGGTGGTGTCGATCGTGCCGATGTTGCCGGTGAGCGTGGTGGGGTCCATGGTTCCTCGCGTGTGGTCGGCGGCTGCGGCTACCGATCGTAGAGAGAGCGCTACGCGTCGAAACATTTGTCGCGCAATACCCGGCGCGCGTGACACGGGCGTGCCATGATGCGCGCCGCGCGCGCGAGGACCGCCGAACGACCACGGTTTCAAGTGGAGTTCGGGGGGCTTCCGGTGGGCTTCGGGTCCTGCTCCCCTCAGCCCTCGGGGGCAAGCTTCGCGGCCTCGTCCGGGGTCAGCCCCCAGGTTTGAAGCAGGGCCGCGTCCAGACGGCCGGAGGCGTCGCCGACGAGCGAGGGCGTGCCCGAGAACCGGGGAGCCGGCGCGGGCTGGAGGGTGCCGTCGGGGCGCACGAAAGTGTCCCGGGCCCGGTTGTGCGGGTGCTCGGTGGCCTCGTCCCAGGTGAGCACCGGGGTCACGCACGCGTCCGTCGACTCGAAGACCGCGGTCCACTCGTCCCGGGTACGGCCGGCGATCACGGCGGCGAAGCGCTCACGCAGGAGCGGCCAGCCGGCCCGGTCGTTCTGCCCGGGCAGGTCCTCGTCGGCGAGTCCGAGACCGGCCAACAGCAGGGCGTAGAACTGTGGTTCGATCGCGCCGACGGCGAGGTGGCGACCGTCGGCGGTGGTGTACACGTCGTAGAACGGAGCGCCGGTGTCGAGCAGGTTGCCGCCGGGATCTTGCGCCCAGCCGCCGAGTCCGCGCATCCCGTGGATGAACGCGCTCAGCGTCGCCGAGCCGTCCGTCATGGCCGCGTCGACGACCTGCCCCTGCCCGGTCGTACGCGCCGCCAGCAGCGCGGCCAGGATGCCGAAGGCGCAGAACATCGCGCCGCCGCCGTAGTCGCCGACCAGGTTCAGCGGCGGCACCGGGCGCTCGCCGGCGCGGGCGAAGGAGTGCAACACCCCGGAGATCGAGATGTAGTTGATGTCGTGCCCGGCCCGCGGCGCGAGCGGCCCGTGCTGGCCCCAGCCGGTCATCCGGGCATAGACCAGCGCGGGGTTGCGCTCCAGGCAGGTGTCCGGGCCCAGTCCCAGCCGCTCGGTGACGCCGGGGCGAAAGCCCTCGATCAGCACGTCGGCGCCCTCGATCAGCCGCAACACCGAGTCCCGCGCGGCGACATCCTTGAGATCGACCTCCAGCGTGCCCAACCGGCCGCGCCCGACCACCATCGAGGGCATCGTCGCGCCACCGGGCCGATCCACCCGGATGACACCGGCCCCGGCATCCGCCAACATCATGCCGACGAACGGCCCGGGCCCGATCCCGGCCAACTCGACCACCTTGACGCCATCCAGCGCACCCATGCCCACTCCCCACGCCACGCCCAATTGCCTGGCACAGTCAAGCAGAACGCCCGCGCCGTGTCGCCCGCTCGGGCCGGCCCGTTGCGCCGGGCCCGCGCCGGGATCGGCGCGCCGGGCGCACCCGCCCGCCCACCGGGGTCAGCGTCCCTGCATGCGCACGATCTGGAGCGCGATCATCAGATTCAGCCGCAGGTGCGGGTCCTGGGTGAACGGCCCGAGCAGGCGCTCGAGTTTGGTGATGCGATAGCGCAGCGTGTTGTAGTGCACGTAGAGCCTGCGGGCGGTCTCGGCCACGTTCAGGTTCGTGTCCAGCAGCGCCTGCAACGTGTTGCGCAGGTCCGCCGCCTCGGGATCGCGTGGATGCGCGAGCGAGCGCAACGCCTCACGCGCGAAGCGGTCCAGCTCGCTCGGGTCCGGGATCAGGCTCAGCAGGCGAAAGACGCCGAGTTGATCGAAGTCCGCCACCGCGCCCGGTCCGTGGATGCGCCGCCCCGCCGTCACCGCGCGCCGCGCCTGCTCGTACGCCGCCGGGAGCGCGTCCAGGGAGTCCGCCGGGCGGCTGATGCCGGTGGTGAACGAACGGATCACCGTGCCGCAGTCGGCGTGCACCACGGCGGCGAGTTCGGCGACCACACGCGCGGACTGGCCGTCGTCGGGCGCGCCGAGCAGGACCACCACCTCGCGCGGGTACGCCGCGACGGCCGCCTCGGGGGCACGGGCGCCCAGGGCCGTGGACCACGCCAGGGCGAGCGCCTCCTGACCGGCCCGGATCGCCCGCGGGTCGCCGCTCGCCGCGGGCGGATCGGGCTCGGCGACCACGACCAGGAGCGGGCCGCTGGGCAGCGCGGTCCAGCCGGTGAGGTCGGTGCTGCGCCCGGTCAGCAGATCGCGCATCAGGTCGCTGCGGTACTTGACGTCCGAGGCGGCCTGCGCAAGCCGGCCCGCCAGGCCGATCGCGGTCTCCACGAGCGGACGCCCGGCCTGACGCCCGACCTTCGCGGGAGCGGCGGCTGCGGCGGAAGCGGCGGCGGGGGCGGCGGTCGGCGCGGCGGGTCCTGCCTGCGCGGGCACCGGCCGCGGGTCGCCGTCCGCGTCCCACGCCGTCGACGCCCCCGCGACCCGAGCCCTCGGCATCAGTCCCGGCTCCGGTGCGCTGGTCCCGCCGCCGACCGCCTTGCGGCGCCGCGGCGGCAGCCGTCGCGGCGCGGCGCCCGCCACCGCCGCGCGGCCGCTCCCGCCACCGCTCTTGTCACCGGGACGAAGCGATGGCTCGCCCCCGGCTGCCGTTCCGCCCGCGTCCCCGAGGTTGCCCATATACCGACCGTAGCGTTACGAACACGAGCGCGTCAGCACCATGGAGAGCGCGCGGGCAGTGCACACCCGGAGTGCGCGGGGCGCACGATCCCTGATCGGGACCGTTTCGCGAAGATCACGTTCCGTCCGGAGATTTCCCGGCGTGGCGTCCTTGACCGTTGTGTCCGGATCGCCATAGCTTGCGGTCCAGCGGCAGCGTCGGAACCCCCGCCGGCCCCGCGCGAGACGAAGCCTCCGGTCGTTCCCCCGCGGCCGGAGGCTTCCTCGTACCGCGCCGGGTCGATCGGCACCCGCCCCGCGGATCCGCGGGCCCCCGCCTCACCACCGGCACACGCCCGACGGCGGCACTCACCACCCCAAATACCGTTCGCCCCTCGGATTGCCGGGCCCCGCTCGGTACGATGCGCGGGGACGAACGCGTGGCGAAGCGGACACCATCCGTGACCGCCTCGCACGAGACGGCGTGACGGGCAGCGGAACGGGAGAGGCTCTAAGGGGCGTCGCCGATCGGGCGGAATGGACGCACCGGGATTCATCGGCAGCGGGCCGACATCCTCTCGAAGTCCCCTCGGGGACACGGGCACGCGGAGAGGACCGGCCGGGGGAAGGGGGGTCCACCGTGGGACAGACCGATCGTGGCGCACGCACCGGAAGCCCGGCCGAACTGGCCTGGTTGCGCGGCATGGACGCCTACGTCGCCGGCGAATACGGCCAGGCGGAGGTGCAGTTCCGGGCCGCGGTCGAAACCGACCCGGGCATGGCCGACGCGTGGCTGGGGCTGCACGCGCTCAAGGTGGAGGTGGCCGCCGCGGTGGTGGCCATGCACACCCATCGAGAACGCTTCGGCGAGCAACGCGCGAAATACGGCCGGCCGCTCAACTCCTGGTACTGGCTGGGCTGGTGGGTGCAACTGGTCCTGGAGACCCCGCGCGACCTGGCCCTCGCGCACGCCTCGCACTGGTTGGACGGGCGCCATCTGCCAGAACTGGACGCGGCGTTGGCCCTGTGCCCGCCCGCCGAACAGGACGCGGCCACCCGGTTCCTCCTGGCCTGCCGGGCCTATCTGGGCAAGGACTGGCAACAACTGCTCCGACACACCGCAGGGCTGGACGACGACGCGCTGCTCGGCGTCGAGGCGGGCCTGTTCGCGGGCATGGCCCGGGTGCGACTGGGTCTGTACGCCAAGGCCGAACAGGTGCTCGCCACCGCCCTGGTGCGCTGCCGCTCGGAGCACCCGCAGCGCAAGGAGCTGCGCTATTGGCTCGCGCGCGCGTACGAGGAGACCGGCCGCACCCCGGCCGCGCTGCCGCTGTACCGCGCCGTGCACCAGGCGGATCCCTCGTTCATGGACACCGCCGCACGGCTGTCCTCGCTGGCGGCCGGCGAACCACTGGACGAGTACGGCGGGATGACCGCGCGCCTGGCCGGTCCCGTGGTCGGCCGGGGACCGCTGCCGGACGTGTTGCCACCGATACCCGCGACCGCTCCCCCGCCGGCCGGGCCACCGCCCGCCGCCGAGGTCGAGCGCGAGCCGGACCCGGTCCCGGACGGTGCCGACGCCGAATCGCAGCCGGACGCGGACGTCCGGGCGGCCGGCCGATCCGCGCCGATGCGCCCGGCCGCCGCCCCCGAGGAACTCGCGCTGGTGCTGGCCGAACTGGAGTCGATGGTCGGCCTGGAGCCGGTCAAACGCCAGGTGCGCGCGTTGTCCGCGCAGATGCGGATGGCCCGGCTGCGCGAGGCGCAGGGCCTGCCCGCGCAGGCCCCCAAGCGGCACTTCGTCTTCTCCGGCCCCTCCGGCACCGGCAAGACCACCGTGGCCCGGCTGCTCGGCCGGGTCTTCGCCGCGCTGGGTCTGCTGGAGAGCGACCGCCTGGTCGAGGCCCAGCGCTCCGACCTGGTCGGCGAGTACCTGGGCCAGACCGCGGTCAAGACCGGCGAGTTGATCGACTCGGCGCTGGGCGGCGTGTTGTTCGTGGACGAGGCGTACGGCCTGACCAACGTGGGCTACTCCAAGGGCGACGCGTACGGCGACGAGGCACTCCAGGTGCTGCTCAAGCGGGCCGAGGACGACCGGGACCGGCTGGTCATCATCCTGGCCGGCTATCCGGAGGGCATGGACCGGCTGCTCACCTCGAACCCGGGCCTGATGTCACGGTTCACCACCCGGGTCGAGTTCCCCTCCTACGGCGCCGAGGATCTGGCCCGGATCGCCGAGGTGATGGCGGCCGTCGGCGGCGACACGTGGGACGAGGACGCGGCGGCCGAGCTGCGCAGCATCACCGGCCACGTGCGCGAACAGGGCTGGATCGACGAGCTGGGCAACGCCCGCTTCGTCCGCACCCTGTACGAGAAGTGCTGCATGTACCGGGACGTGCGGCTGGTGGAGCTGGCGGAGGGTCCGGACCTGGCCGAGCTGACCACGCTGCGCCTGTCCGACCTCTTCCAGGCATACGGGGATCTGGCCGACGGCCGGGGATAGCCGGGCGAGGCACGGGTAGGGCTAACCGATCATCGCTTTTCGACCGTCGGGCGGGCGCGGCAGCGCGCGCCGGGCCGCCGGACGAGCCGGACGGAAGGGTCTCCCGTGGCCAAGCAGAGCGTCGCCGAGCAGTTCGTGGACATCCTCGCCCAGGCGGGGGTGCGCCGGTTGTACGGCGTGGTGGGCGACAGCCTCAATCCGATCGTGGACGCGGTGCGGCGCAACGCCGCGATCGACTGGGTGCACGTACGGCACGAGGAGGTGGCCGCGTTCGCGGCCGGCGCGGAGGCGCAACTGACCGGCACGCTGGCCGCGTGCGCGGGCAGTTGCGGCCCGGGCAACCTGCACCTGATCAACGGCCTGTTCGACGCGCATCGCTCGCACGCCCCGGTGCTGGCGCTCGCGTCGCACATTCCCAGCGGCGAGATCGGCACCGCGTTCTTCCAGGAGACGCATCCCGAACGACTGTTCGTCGAGTGCAGCCACTACAGCGAGATGATCGGCACCCCCGAGCAGATGCCGCGGGTGCTGCAGTCGGCGATCCGGCACGCGGTGGGCCTGGGCGGGGTGTCGGTGGTCACCCTCCCGGGCGATGTCGCGGACAAGCCCGCGCCGGAGAAGGCCCATCAGGTTGCGCTGCCCACGTCGCTCCCGACGGTGCGCCCGGCGGACGCGGACCTGGCCACGCTGACCCGGATGATCGACGAGGCCGAGCGGGTCACCCTGTTCTGCGGCGCGGGCACGGCGGGCGCGCACGAGGAGGTGATGGCCTTCGCCGACCGGATCAACGCGCCGGTGGGACACGCGCTGCGCGGCAAGGAGCACATCCAGTACGACAATCCCTTCGATGTGGGCATGTCCGGACTGCTGGGCTACGGCGCCGCGTACGAGGCGATGCACGAGGCGGACCTGCTGATCCTGCTGGGCACCGACTTCCCGTACAACGCCTTCCTGCCGCAGGACGTGGCCACCGTGCAGGTGGACGTACGACCCGCGCACCTGGGCCGGCGCACGAAGCTGGACCTGGCGGTGTGGGGCGACGTACGCGAGACGCTGCGCGCGCTGACCCCGATGGTGCGGGCCAAGACCGACCGCAGGTTCCTGGACCGGATGTTGCGCAAGCACGCGGACGCGCTCGAGGGCGTGGTGAAGGCGTACACCCGCAAGGTGGAGAAGCACGTGCCCATCCACCCCGAGTACGTCGCCTCGATCCTGGACGAGGAGGCCGCCGACGACGCGATCTTCACCGTCGACACCGGCATGTGCAACGTGTGGGCGGCGCGCTACCTGACGCCGAACGGGCGGCGCCGGGTCATCGGTTCGTTCTCGCACGGCTCGATGGCCAACGCGCTGCCCCAGGCGATCGGCGCGCAGTTCCTGGACGTGGACCGGCAGGTGGTGTCGATGTCCGGGGACGGCGGCTTCTCGATGCTGATGGGCGACCTGTTGACCCTGGTGCAGTCCGCGTTGCCGGTGAAGATCGTGCTGTTCAACAATTCGTCACTCGGCATGGTCGAGTTGGAGATGATGGTCGCCGGGCTCGAGCCGTTCGGGACCACCAACAAGAACCCGGACTTCGCCGCGATCGCGCGTGCGGCGGGCGCGTTCGGGGTGCGGGTGGAAAAGCCCAAGCAGGTCCGTGGCGCGCTGCGCGACGCGTTCGCGCACCAGGGTCCGGCACTGGTGGACATCGTCACCGACCCCAACGCGCTGTCCATCCCGCCGAAGATCACCGCCGAGCAGATCCAGGGCTTCGCCCTGAGCGCCGGGCGCACGGTGCTGGCCGGCGGCGTCGGCCGGATGGTCCAGATGGCCAGGTCGAACCTGCGCAACGTGCCGAGGCCGTGACCGGGCGGGCCGGGCGGCGTCGAAGGCGGGGCGCGCCTAGCGCGCCTCGGCGGCCGTCCCGTACTTGTCCACCAGGGCCCGGAGCTCGCGCGTCGCGGTGATCGCGTCGGCCTTGCCGTTGGAGGTCTGGATGCCCATCACCGCCAGCGTGTCGCCGTTGGACATGTCGATCTGCGCCCACGGGTCGCCCTGGCGCAGGTAGACCCGGACGATCTGGGCCCACTCCAGGTGCGTGGTGCGCAGCAGGTTGACCACGGTCACCCCGCTCGATGCCGCGACCACCTTCGGCCGGCCGAGCATCAGCATCGCGGCCAGGCCGAGCACGCCGGTGAGCGCGACCCCCATCCGCGAGCCGAACCCCCAGCCGCCCTTCTCCGGCAACATCAGCGCCAGCACGCACAACCCGACCAGGATGACCACGCCGAGCACGGCGGTGATGAGACGACTGCGCTTCGCGTACCAGGTACGCGGAAGGTCGGCGGCGGGGGTGCTGGCGCTCATGGCGGGACGGTTCTCCGGGGGGTGAGGGTGGTCGGTCCGCCCGCGCGGCGGGGACGGACCGACCGGGTGTCAAAGACGGCAGGCGTGGATGCCGGTGACCAGGATCGCGCGGGCGCCGATCTCCCACAGGTCGTCCATGATCTGCTGGGCGTTCTTGCGCGGGACCATCGCGCGCACCGCGACCCAGCCCTCGTTGTGCAGCGGGCTGACCGTGGGCGACTCCAGGCCCGGGGTCAGCGTGACCGCCGCCTCCACCCGCTCGACCCGGATGTCGTAGTCCATCATCACGTAGCTGCGCGCGACCAGGACGCCCTGGAGCCGGCGGACCAGTTGCTCCAGCGCGGCCGAGGTCTCCGCGCCGGCCCGGCGGATCAGCACCGCCTCCGAGCGCAGGATCGGCTCGCCGAACACCTCCAGGCCCGCCTGCGCGAGCGTGGTGCCGGTCTCCACGACATCGGCGATCACGTCCGCGACGCCCAGTTGGATCGCGGTCTCCACCGCGCCGTCCAGCTTGACCAGCGCGGCGGCCTCGATGCCGTTGTCGGCGAAGTCGCGCTCGACGATCCCGATGTAGGAGGACGCCACCCGCAGCCCGGCCAGGCCCTTCTTGCCCTGCCCGTCCAGCTCCCGGGCCAGCGCGGCGGGCGCGGCGTAGCGGAAGGTGGCCGGGGCCAGCCCCAGTTGCAGGATCTCCTCGGCCTCGGCGCCCGAGTCCATCAGCAGGTCGCGCCCGGTGATGCCGGCGTCGAGCCGGCCGGAGCCGACGTAGATGGCGATGTCGCGCGGGCGCAGGAAGAAGAACTCGACGTTGTTGTCGGGGTCGGTCAGCACCAGTTCCTTGGAGTGCTTGCGCTGGCGGTAGCCCGCCTCATGCAGCATCGCCGACGCAGGCTCGGAGAGGGAACCCTTGTTGGGGACGGCGATGCGCAGCATGGAATGACCCTTCGGGAGGTGCCGAACGAGGTTGCGGTACGGCTGCGTCCCCGGCCCGGACGACGGGCCGGGGACGGCGGATGTCACAGGTGAGCGTATACGTCCTGCAGCGAGATGCCGCGAGCGACCATCATCACCTGCAGGTGGTACAGGAGCTGGGAGATCTCCTCGGCGGTGCGGTCGGCGCCCTCGTGCTCGGCGGCCATCCACACTTCGGCGGCCTCCTCGACGACCTTCTTGCCGATCGTGTGCACACCGGCGGTGACGAGCTCGACCGTGCGCGAGCCCTCCTGGCCGGAGGCCGCCTTGGCCCGCAGCTCGTCGAAAAGCTGTTCAAACGTCTTCATGGTGCCCATCGCGTGGTTGTGGGTGGCGTGGCGCGAACGACTCGTCGGTTGCCTCGATCAGGCCGAACGCCACGGTTCGGAGAGCGTACGCAACGCCATCGCGGTCGCGACGGCCGCCTCCACCGCTTCGCGGCCCTTGTCCTCGCGCGAGCCGGGCACGCCGGCCCGGTCCAGGGCCTGCTCCTCGGTGTCGCAGGTGAGCAGCCCGAAGCCGACGGGAACGCCGGTGTCCAGCGCGACCCGGGTCAGGCCGTCGGTGGCGGCCGAGCACACGTACTCGAAATGCGGGGTTCCGCCGCGGATCACCACGCCCAGCGCGACCACCGCGTCGTGGCCGCTCCCGGCCAGCGCCTTGGCGAGCACGGGCAGCTCGAACGCGCCGGGGGCGCGGATCAGCGTGGGTTCGGTGATGCCCAGCTCGCTCAGGGCCTTGAGGGCCCCGTCCACGAGTCCGTCCATCACGGCGGTGTGCCACTGCGCGGCGACCACGCCCACGCGCAGGTCACGGCAGCCCTCGACGGTCAGTTTCGGGGCTCCTGCGCCACTCATGTCTGTCGGTGTCCTTCGGCTGGAACGGCTGGAAGCCTGATTGCGGTGGTGGAGTACGGCGAGTCGTGCGCCGGTGTGGTGCATCGGGTTCGCCGGTGGAGCGGGTCGAACGGGTTCGCGCGGGTCGAACCTATCGGCGCGGCGGGGACGGTGCCGCGCGCGTGTCACCGATACGGGTGAGGCCGCGGTCGGTCAGGCGGTGCTGACCGCGTGGCCCTTCGCGTCGACGACCTCGGCGACCTCGCCGACCGAGGGCGCGGTCGCGGCCTCGTCGGAGGGGTCCAGCCAGGGCAGGTCGTGCCCCATCCGGTCGCGCTTGGTGAGCAGGTAGCGCAGGTTGTCCGCGGTGGCGTGCACGGGCAGCGCGACCCGGCCGGTGATCTCCAGGCCGTAGCCCTCCAGGCCCGCGCGCTTGGCCGGGTTGTTGGTGAGCAGGCGCATCGAGCGCACGCCCAGGTCGACCAGGATCTGCGCGCCGGTGCCGTAGTCGCGGGCGTCGGCGGGCAGGCCCAGTTCCAGGTTGGCGTCCACCGTGTCGTGGCCGGCGTCCTGGAGTTGGTAGGCCTGGAGCTTGTGGATCAGCCCGATGCCGCGACCCTCGTGGCCGCGCATGTACAACACCACGCCGCGGCCCTCGGCGGTGACCCGCTCCAGCGCGGCCTCCAGTTGCGGGCCGCAGTCGCAGCGCAGCGAGCCGAACACGTCGCCGGTCAGGCACTCGGAGTGCACCCGCACCAGCACGTCCTCGCCGTCGCCGATGTCGCCGGCCACCAGCGCGATGTGCTCGACGCCGTCGGCGGTGCTGCGGTAGCCGATCGCCTGGAAGGTGCCGTGCGCGGTGGGCAGCCGGGTCTCCGCGGCCCGCTCGATGGTGCGCT
Source organism: Embleya sp. NPDC127516 (assembly GCF_044765325.1). Classification (NCBI taxonomy): domain Bacteria; kingdom Bacillati; phylum Actinomycetota; class Actinomycetes; order Kitasatosporales; family Streptomycetaceae; genus Embleya; species Embleya sp. NPDC127516. The sequence continues at coordinate 340,690 of NZ_JBIWJT010000006.1, forward strand.
CGGTGCGCCGCCGGTAGGCGATCAGGTCGGCGATGGTGACGATCTTGAGGCCGTGCTCGCGGGCGAAGGGGACCAGCTGCGGCAGCCGGGCCATCGTGCCGTCGTCGTTGACCACCTCGCAGATCACGCCCACGGGCGCCAGGCCGGCCAGTTCGGCCAGGTCCACGGCCGCCTCGGTGTGCCCGGGGCGCACCAGCACGCCGCCCTCGACCGCGCGCAGCGGGAAGATGTGGCCGGGCCGGGTCAGCTCGCCGGCCACCGTGTCCGGGTCGGCCAACAGGCGCACGGTGTGCGTGCGGTCGGCCGCCGAGATGCCGGTGTCCACGCCGTCCTTGGCGTCCACCGAGACCGAGTACGCGGTGCCCTTGCGGTCCTCGTTGACGGCGGTCATCGGCGGCAGCTTGAGCCGGTCCAGGTCGGCGCCGCGCATAGGCACGCAGACCACGCCCGAGGAGTAGCGGATCATGAACGCCATCAGCGCCTGGGTGGCCAGTTCGCCGGCGAAGATCAGGTCGCCCTCGTTCTCGCGGTCCTCGTCGTCCACCACCACGATCGCCTCGCCGGCGGCCATCGCCTTGATCGCGTCCTCGATCGAGTCGAGCACCAGTTCCTCCGCTGCGGCCTCGGGCGCCGCCTTCTGCGCCGGCACCTCGATGTCGGTGGTTTCGCTGCTGGTCTTCACGCCGTTGCCCCTTCCAGGTGCCGATCTGCCACACGGGCAGCCCCGTTGTCCCGGTACCGCCGGGAGCGGTTCCACCAGTCGACGAGTCCGGCGACGCACATCACGAAGAAGACGCCGTAGACCAGTCCGCTGAACACCAGGCCGTGCTGCACGGCGAGCGGCACGCCCACCATGTCCACGGCGATCCACACCAGCCAGAACTCGAACAGGCCGCGGGCCTGGGCGAGCATCGCCACCACCGAGCCGACGAAGATGTACGCGTCCGGCCACGGCGCCCACGAGATGCCGGTGCGCTCGAGCAGCAGCGCGAAGCCGACGGTGCCGGCCGCCATCACCGCGAGAAGCGCGATGCGCTCGTGGGCGGTCCCGAAGCGGATCTGCACCTCGCCGGTGTCGCGCCGGCCGCGGGCCCAGCGCCACCAGCCGTAGCCGGCCGCGATGATGATGACGACGTTGCGCATCGCGCTGCCGCCCAGGTGCACCGAGGTGTTGGCGGCGATCAGCAGTGCCGCGCCGAGGATCTGCACCGGCCACGCCCACAGGTTGCGGCGCAGCGCGAGCCCGACGGTGGCCAGCGACGCGATCTGGCCGAGCAGGTCGGACCACGGCACCGGCTTGTCGGCGACGGTGAACGCGGCGTCGTTGAGCCAGCCGATCACGATGCCCTCACCTGTGTACCGAGCCCGTGTGTGCCCAGCCGTTCGACGTACTTGGCGATGATGTCGACCTCGAGGTTGACCGGGTCGCCGACGGTCTTGACGCCCAGCGTGGTCAGCGCGAGCGTGGTCGGGATCAGGCTGACGGTGAAGCTCGCGTCGTGCGCGCGCACGACGGTGAGGCTGATGCCGTCCACGGTGATCGAGCCCTTGTCCACCACGTAGCGGGCCAGGTGCGCGGGCAGCGCGATCTCCACGACCTCCCACTCCTCGCCGGGCGTGCGGGCGAGGATCTCGCCGGTGCCGTCGACGTGGCCCTGCACGAGGTGGCCGCCGAGCCGTCCGCCGAGCACCATCGGGCGCTCCAGGTTCACCCGCGCGCCAGTGGTGAGCGCGCCCAGGCTCGACTTGTCCAGCGTCTCCTGCATCACGTCCGCGGTGAAGGTGGCCTCGACCGGGTCGACCTTGTCGTCCACGACGGTCAGACACACCCCGTTGACGGCGATCGAGTCGCCGTGCCGGGCGCCGGTGGTGACGACGGGGCCGCGGATGGTGATCCGGGCCGAGTCGGTCAGCCGCTCGATGGCCACGATCTCGCCGAGTTCCTCAACGATTCCGGTGAACATGCGTCAGGACTCCTTCGTTCGGCCGGCGGATTCCGGCCGGGGGCGGGCGGTGATGCGGATGTCGGTGCCAAGGCGCGCGACGTCGTCGACGTCCAGTCGCAACACCTCGGAGATGGTGCCGATTCCGGCCGGTCCCAGGGCGGCGGGCCCGGCGCCGAGCAAAGCGGGGGCGAGGTAGCCCACGACGGTGTCGATCAGGCCGGCCGCGGCGAACGCGCCGGCCAGGGTCGGACCGCCTTCGAGCAGCACGGCGCGTACGTCGCGCGCGTACAGCTCCTTCAACAACGCGGGCAGGTCCAGGCCGGCGTCGGCGCGCGGCACGCGCAGTACGGCGGCCTCGGGCAGGTGGGCGGCGTCCGCGTCGGGTCCGACCGCGATCAGGGTGGGCGCAGCGTCGTCCAGGACCCGGGCGTTCGCCGGGGTGCGGGCGTGCGTGTCCACGATCACCCGCAGCGGCTGCCGGACGTCGGGGACCTCGCGGACGGCCAGGTGCGGGTCGTCGGCGAGCAGGGTGCCGGAGCCGGCCAGCACCGCGTCCACGCTCGCGCGCAGGGTGTGCACGTCCGCGCGGGCGGCGGCGCCGGTGATCCAGCGGCTGCTGCCGTCGGCGGCGGCGCTGCGGCCGTCCAGGGTTGCGGCGTACTTCCAGGTGACGTGCGGGCGGCCCAGTCGGGTCGCGGTCAGCCAGGCCCGGTTGCCCGCCTCGGCCTCGGCGGCCAACAGGCCGCCCTCGGCGTCGACGCCCGCCCCGCGCAGCACCGCGCCGCCGCCGGACGCGGCCGGGTTGGGGTCGGCGACCGCGTAGCGCACCCGGCGGATGCCGGCGTCGATCAGGGCCTGGGTGCACGGGCCGGTGCGGCCGGTGTGCAAGCAGGGTTCGAGGGTGACCAGGGCGGTGCCGCCGCGGGCCGCGGATCCCGCCGCGCGCAGTGCCTCGACCTCGGCGTGCGGGGCGCCGGCGCGGGTGTGGAAGCCTTCGCCGACCACGGTGCCGTCCACGCCGAGCACGACGCAGCCGACCACGGGATTGGGGCTGGTGTGTCCGAGGGCGCGGCTCGCCAGCGAGATGGCGCGGCGCATCGCGGCGGTCTCGTCGACCGGCGGGGTGGTGTTGCCCTGCACCTCGTGCCTCCTCGCGATTCGACGCGGGGCACCGGGGTGTTTTCGGGCAGGACGGCACGACGAAGTGACGTGCGGGGATGAGGGCGCACCGAGGGTACGCGAACACGCCGCAGTCGCTCGCCGCGCGCTGCCTCCCATCCGGACTTTGACCGTCGGTACCGGAATTCCACCGGTTCAGCCGGCCGTCGCTCCACGGGTGCGGGGCGTCGACCGGGTCGCGGACTGTAACCGCCGGTTCGGATTTTCACCGACCCCGGAGCGCGCGTACGTGACTTTCGTACACCTCGAAGTGTGCCACGACGGCCGACAACGTTGACCTTGGGCAACCTGTGCCGTCCGTCACGGTGCGTTCGTATACCGGAACACGACTGCGGCGTGGATGATCTGACGTGTCGTCAGCTTGGGGGCCGAAGGCGGTGCCGAAGGACTGTGGCGGCGATGAGATTCTGTGCGCATGACCGTGCAGATCAATCCGAGCATCCTGTCCGCCGACTTCGCCCGCCTCGCCGACGAGGTCGCGCAGGTGCGCAACGCCGACTGGCTCCACGTGGATGTCATGGACAACCACTTCGTCCCCAACCTGACCATCGGCCTGCCCGTGGTCGAGAGCCTGATCAAGGCCACCGACACGCCCATCGACATGCACCTGATGATCGAGGACCCGGACCGCTGGGCGCCCGCCTACGCGGAGGCCGGCGCGGGCAGCGTGACCTTCCACGTGGAGGCCGCGACCGCCCCGGTCAAGCTCGCTCGGGACCTGCGGGCCAAGGGCGCGCGGGCGTCGATGGCGCTGCGCCCGGCCACGCCGATCGAGCCGTACGAGGACCTGCTGCCGGAGCTGGACATGCTCCTGGTGATGACGGTCGAGCCGGGTTTCGGCGGGCAGAGCTTCCTGGACATCATGCTGCCGAAGATCCGCCGGACCCGGCAGTTGATCGCCAAGCACGGCCTGCAGATGTGGCTGCAGGTGGACGGCGGGGTGTCCGCGAAGACGATCGAGATGTGCGCGGAGGCCGGCGCGGACGTGTTCGTGGCGGGGTCGGCGGTGTTCGACGGGCGTGATCCGGGGGCGGCGGTGGACCGGCTGCGGGCGCTGGCCGCGGGGGCCGCGGAGCGCTGCGCTCACTAGGGCGGATGTGGTGTCGCTTCCGCCGGCCCGTTGCGCTGCGTGAACAGGGCTGCGGGATTCGGCCTCGGCGTGGGGCACCCGGGGCCTCGCGGGCTTCGTCACAAAGAGTGAAGGTTGGGCCTCTCGTCGTCCTCGCCGGGGCGGGAGGCCCTATCCGCGCGCCGGCGTCAGGCGGGTGCGCTGCGGCGTTGCCAGGCCAGGTAGGCGCAGGTGCACACGGCGACGCCGGCCATCGCGGCGATATGTTCGCGGCCGGCCAGGTTCGGCTTGACCACGACCTCGACGATCATCAGGATCCACACGCCGGCGAGCAGGATCGGCGCGCGGCGCACCATCGCGATGCACACCACCAGGCCCACCACCGCGGCCGAGGGGCCGGTGTCCAGGACGTCGCCGTGTCGGGCGTCGATGCCCAGCGGGTGGTCCGGGCCGAGCGCGATCATCACCCGCGCGGTCAGCGTGCCGCACAGGGTGGCCAGGTACGCGATCACCAGGGTTCGCCGTGCGCCCAGGTCGAGTTCGGCCAGACCGAACAGGATCAGCACCTGGATCAGGGCGCCCCACACCGGCAGGTCCGGCGCCGGGACGAACAGCGACACGGGGGTGCGCAGCAGCGCGAGCGGCAGCGGGATGCCCGCGCTCACGCCGCCCAGGACGCGCACCACGTCGCCGCCCCACGCGGTGCGCCAGGCGAGCCAGAAGCCGAGGGTCAGCAGCACCGTGCAGCAGGTGAGCGGGATCGCCCACACGCCGTGCGCGCGCAACTCGCGTATCGGAACCGAGGTGAGCCTGCCCCACTCGCCGCGGACCGCTCCCCCGGTGCGGGCGAGCAGGCCGGGGCGCGGGGTGCTGGGGGCGAGCGTGGACATGGGTGCGGCGGCTCCTGCGGTGGCGGCTGCCGGTCGCCCTCGGATTTCCTGGGACCCGAGGGAGACCGGTGCGGCCGAGCCGAAAGTGATGACCGCTCTCGCCGTTATGCCCCACTTGTACCGAATTCAGCCACGGGTCACCCGTCCGTACGGGTGATCGCGTGACGCGTGTGGGTGAACAGGCGCCCGCGTGGGTGGCGGCCCGGGCCTCGCGCCGGCCCGATCCGCGCGTGGCGAAGCGCCGGCCGGCCCGGGCTCTCGGGTGCGAAGCGCCGGCCGGCCGGCCCTCGGGTGCTCAGCCCGTGCGGCGCAGCAGCGCCAGGTACATCGCGTCGGTGCCGTGCAGGTGCGGCCACAGTTGTACGTCCGGGCCGGTGCCCAGGTGCGGCACACCCGGGAACAGCGGCCGGGCGTCGACCAGCTCGGCCTCGCCCGCGCGCAGGATGTCGTCCACCACCACGCGCGTCTCCGCCGGATGCGGTGAGCAGGTGACGTACGCGATCGCCCCGCCGGGTCGCGCCGCGGCCACCGCGCTGCGCAGCAACGCGCGCTGGAGTTCGCCCAGTTCGGGGATGTCCTCGGGCTTGCGGCGCCAGCGCGACTCGGGCCGGCGGCGCAGCGCGCCCAGGCCGCTGCACGGCACGTCGGCGATCACCCGGTCGAAGCTGCCGGGCTGCCAGGCCGGCCGGGTGCCGTCGGCGGTGATCACCTGATGGTGGGTCAGGTGGCCGATCGCGTTGCGCACCAGCCGGGCGCGGTGGTGTCGGCGCTCGACCGCCAGCAGCGAGACCTCGCGCCCGGTGGCGATCGCCGCGAGCAGGCCGGCCTTGCCGCCTGGGCCCGCGCACAGGTCCAGCCAGCGGCTCTCGGCACCCTCGACCTCGGCGTTGGCCAGCGCGACGGCGACCAATTGGCTGCCCTCGTCCTGGACCGCGGCCCGGCCGTCCCGGATCGCCTTGATCCCGGCCGGGTCGCCCTCGGGGAGGGTGGCCGCGTACGGGGACCAGCGGCCGGGGGTGGCGCCGGCCTCGTGGAGTTCGGCGAGTTCGACCCGGCCCGGGCGGGCGACCAGCGAGATCACCGGGGCGATGTTGTCGGCGGCGAGCAGCGCCTCCATCGCGGCGCGGTCGTGCGGGTTGCCGCGCGCGCCCAGCGCGTCCCACAGCGCCTGCACGATCCAGCGCGGGTGCGAGTGCAGGACCGCGAGGTGGCCCTCGGGGTCCTCGTCGTAGGGCGGCGCGATCTGCCGCAGCCAGGTCTCCAGGTCCTGCTTGGACACCCGGCGCAGGATCGCGTTGACGAACTTGGCGCGGCCGTCGCCCAGGACCGCGCGGGCCAGCTCCACGGTCGCCGAGACGGCGGCGTGCACGGGGGTGCGCATGCTCAGCAGTTGGTGCACGCCGAGCGCGAGCACGTCCAGCACCGGCGGGTCGATCTCCTTGATCGGCCGGTCCGTGCAGGCCGCCACGATCTGGTCGTAGGTGCCCTGGCGGCGCAGCGTGCCGTGCACGAGTTCGGTCGCGAAGGCGGCGTCGCGCGGGATGATCCTGCGTTCGCGCAGCAGCGCGGGCAGCACCAGGTTGGCGTACGCGTCGCGTTCGCCGACCGCGTGCAGGACGTCGTAGGCGGCCAGGCGCGCGGCGTCGGGACGCGGGCGGCGATAGGGGCGTGCGGCGGGGGCGTTGGTCACGGTGCTCAGTTCGTGCCGAGGGTTTCACCGGGCTCGGGGTGTGCGCCCCGGGCCCAGTCGGTGGCGGCCATCATGCGTTTGCCCTGGGGCTGGACCTGGGTGAGTTCGATCGCGTGGCTGCCGGTACCCACCCGGACCACCTTCTTCTCCACCGCGATCTCACCGGGCGCCAGCGCGTTGTCGCCGCCGCGCAGACGCACCGGGGCGAGCTTGAGGCGCTCGCCGCGGAAGGTGGTCCAGGCGCCGGGGGCGGGCGTACAGCCGCGCACCACGCGGTCCACCCGCAGGGCGGGCGCGGTGAAGTCGACGCGCGCGTCCTCGACGGTCAGCTTGGGCGCGAGGGTGACGCCGTGCGGCGGCTGGGGGCGCGCCTCCAGGCTGCCGTCGGCGATGCCGTCCATGGTCGCCACCAGCAGCCGCGCGCCGGAGCGGGACAGCCGCTCCAGCAGGTCGCCGCTGGTGTCGGTGGGACGGATCTCGTCGGTGACGGTGCCGTAGACGGGGCCCGAGTCCAGGCCCTGCTCGATGTCGAAGGTGCACGCGCCGGTGATGTCGTCACCCGCGAGCACCGCGTGCTGCACGGGCGCCGCGCCGCGCCACGCGGGCAGCAGCGAGAAGTGCAGGTTGACCCAGCCCCGCGCGGGAATCTCCAACGCGGCCTTGGGCAGCAGCGCGCCGTAGGCGACCACGGGGCAGCAGTCGGGGGCGATCTCGGCGAGCCGGGCCAGGAACTCCGGGTCGCGCGGCTTGGTCGGGCGCAGGATCTCGATCCCGGCCCGGGCGGCACGCTCGGCCACCGGACTGGCGACGAGCTTGCGGCCCCGGCCGGCGGGGGCGTCGGGTCGGGTGACGACGGCGACCACCTCGTGCCGGGATTCCAGCAGGGCTTCGAGTGCGGGTACGGCGACCTCGGGGGTGCCGGCGAAGACTAGGCGCATGGGGGTTTAGAGGGCCTTCCCGAAGGTGCCGTGGGGGGAGAACTTGACCTGCGGCGGCGCCTGCCCGGCCCACTGGGCCTCGCGCAGCGCGCGGAGCGCGGCCTTGCGCTGCTCGCGGTCGAGCCGGTCGATGAACAGGATGCCGTCGAGGTGGTCGGTCTCGTGCTGGATGCACCGCGACAGCAGTTGGGTGCCTTCGATGGTGACGGGGTCGCCGTGCATGTTGAAGCCCTTGGCGACCACGCCGTACGCGCGCTTGGTGTCGTAGCGCAGGCCCGGCAGCGACAGGCAGCCCTCGGGGCCGTCCTGTTCGTCGTCGGACAGGTCCAGGTCCGGGTTGATCAGGTGACCCACCTCGCCGTCCACCTGGTAGGTGAACACCCGCAGGGCGACGCCGATCTGGGGTGCGGCCAGGCCGGTGCCGGGCGCGTCGCGCATCGTGTCGGTGAGGTCGGCGACCAGGCGCCGCAGTTCCTTGTCGAACACGGTGACCGGGTCGGCCTTGCTCCGCAGGACGGGGTCGCCGAACAGACGAATCGGCTGGACTGCCACGGGTGTGCTCCCCCATCGGTGGTCGGTCGTGGTGACGAACGTCGCCGGCGCGCGGCGGCGTTCCGGCGCGGTGCGGCCGCGCGGTGGCGCCGGTCGATCGAAACCGGAGAGCGGCAAGTCTACTGAGCGCCCGAGCCGCGGCCGGCGCACACACCGCGGCATGGGTCGGGGGCGCGGGGGTGGGGCCCGGCGGGCGCGGGTCGGGAGGGGGTGGGCGGGGTTCGGCAGCGGGATGCGGGGTGGGATTTCGTGGCGGCAGGCGGGGCGAATCCGGAGCGGGATCCGGAGTGGGCCTCGGGAGCTGAGGCAACCTCGGTGTGTGGGGCGGACACTCTCGGGGTGTGACGACGGATCAGGTGCAGGAGGACGGGGACCACGTGTTGTGGTCTCGGGTCCGGACGGGGGATCGCGATGCGTTCGCGGTGGTGTTCGACCGGCACGCGGGGGCGGTGTATGGGCATGTGCTGCGGCGGATCGGGGACGGTGGCGAGGCCGAGGACCTGACGTCGGCGGTGTTCCTGACCGCCTGGCGCCGCCGCATGGAAGTGAGCTTCGACCGGGACAGCGCGCTGCCGTGGCTGCTGGGTACGGCCAATCGCACGCTCGCGAACCGGCGGCGCGCGCTCAAGCGCTATCGCACGCTGGCCGCGCGCGTACCGCTGCCGCCGGACGTCCCCGACCACGCGGACGAGGTCGCCCGGCGGATCGACGAGGAACACGCGGCGCAGGCGCTGCGGCGCTCGGTGGCACGACTGCCCCGGCACGAGCGCGACGTCGTGGAGTTGTGCGTCTGGGGCGGCCTGGACCAGCAGGCAGCCGCGACCGCGCTCGGCGTCGCGCTGGGCACGGTCAAGGCGCGGATGCACCGGGCGCGGAAACGATTGGGCGGCCTGTTGGCCGAAGAGGGCGTGCACGCGGGCACGTACCGAGGCATCGAGGAGGCACGATGAGCCCGTACAGCCAGGACCGACTGCCGGGGCACGAGCGACGCAGGCGCGAACTGCTCGCGATTCTCGACACCGGGGAAACGTCCCGGGGCCGGGCCCTGATGCCGGGCGTCGCCGCGGGCGCGGTGCTCGCGGTGTGCGCGGCCGGGATCCTGGCCGCGCAACCGTGGCAGGGCCCGCAGGATCTGTCGCCGGCCGGCCCGGTGGCCGGGCAGGACCCGATCCGGGGGGTGCCCCAGGACGCGGCGAAGCCGGGCGATCCGGTGCCGTGGGACGTGGCGACCCGCGCGCTGAACTCGTGTCTGGAACTCGGCCGTCGAGCCGCCGTTCCGCCTCCGCCGCCGACCGGATTCGACCCGGGCGGTCCGACGATGCCGCCGCCGGGAGCGCGCGCGCCCGGGTCCGCCCCGCCGAGTATCGGCCACACCCTGCCACCCGGCACTCCCTTGGGTGCCGATGCCGGTGACCTGCCCGCGCACACGCCGGGAAACGCGGCGGGCCCGTACGGTCCGCCGCCGCAGTCGCCCCCCACGGCCGTGTCGTGGACCCCGACCGGGTGGAACGTGCCGCCCACCTCGACTCCGCGCCCGACCGACACCGCCACCGCGCCCGACCGGCAGGTGTGGAAGGTGCGCGAGCCGGACGCGGCGTTCCGGCCGTACTTCACCGCGTGGGAGCACGACGCGGCCGGCGGGCTGCGCCCGTTCGTGCTCGGCAAGGCCGACAAGCCGGACCTGGTGGTGTGCCACGGCGAGAAGTCCCCGCCGGAACTGCCGGCGCCGACGGCCGCCGACGGCATCCTCGCGGGGGCGTTCGAGGTGCGGCGGACCCAGGTCATGCTGCTGCCCGGGGCACAACCTCTCCCTCTGGACCCGGCCGCGGCCGAGCCGCTCCCGATGGTCGCGCCGACCCCGACGACGTGGTGGGGCCGTACGACCGGCGCGGTGGCGCGGGTCGTGGTCGAGTTGCCCGACGGGAAGACGGTGGGCGCGGTGGTACGCAACGGCGTGTGGCTCGCGACCGTGCCGGGCAACGACACCGCGCCGGCCCGAATCCGGGCCTACGACGCGGCCGGCGCGCTGCTCCACGAGCGCGTGGCCGACGCGGAATCCCTGCGCTGCGCACAGGCACCGATGACGAAGTCCTGCGGGAGCCGAACCCGCTGGGGGTGAGGGTCGGCGGGGGAAGGACGGCGGTCAACCGGCCGGGCGACCCGGCCGGTTGACCGCGCGGTTCACGGCCGAGCGAGCGAGGCCGAGCGGGGAAGCCGGGCCGGCGGGCGAGGCCGGGCGGGGAAGCCGGGCCGGCGGGCGAGGCCGGGCGGGGAAGCCGGGCCGGCGGGCGAGGCCGGGCGGTGTCCCGGCACGACGGGCCCAGCGCACCTGACCCGGGGGCGCGATTCCCCGCGTGTGCGGCGTCCGACACGCGCCACCTGCCGCAGGCGCGCGCCGCGACGGTGGCCTCACCCGGCCCGGCACGCGTGCGGGCCTGCTGCGCATCACCCACCGCACGCGGCACGCCGGTCGAGTCCCCACCCGCCGGTCGCGCGGGCGACCGGCCGGCACGAGCCGCCGCACACGCATGCCCCGACGAGCACCTCACCCGCCCGGCGGGCGCAAGGATTCCCGAACGCTTGGTGCGCCACCCGCGCGCCCGACGGTCTCGCCGCCGGCCCGGCGTGCATGACGCGGCGCATACGGCCCGCCGCGTACCGCTCGGCATCGCGGCGGCTCTCAGCCGATGTCGGGTGGGTCGATTCTGATGTGTACCGGGTCGGGGGCGGCTCGGGCCAGGCGCAGGGTCTGGGCCGCCTTGAGGGCGTGGGCCAGCTCCGCGCCTCGCCCCGGTTCGATGCGCAGCAGTACCCGTTCGTGCCGGGGCGGCGGGGCGGGGGCCGCGGTCGGGCGGCGGTCGGGCGGTGGGGTGTCGCCGAACAGGGCGCGGGTGAGTTCGGCGCGGGTGCGCGCGGCGCGCGGGTCGGGCTTGGCGGGCGCCGTCGGCGGCGGGGTGCGCGGCGCGGTCGGGGCGACCGGGACCGGGCCCAGCACGTCCACCGCGTCCGGTAGCCGAAGCACCGCCAGGAAGTCGGCGATGCCGGCCGGCGGCCCGGTGACCGACGCCATCCGCGACACCGGCGGCAGGTTCAACTCGGCGCGCTCGACCAGTTCGGCCAGCGCGTACCCCTGCGGGTCCCAGCGCACCAGCGCCTGCACCGGGCGCAGCGTGGACTCGGCGACCACCACCAGCGTGCCGCCCTCCCCCGCCGGCCGGACCAGGCTTGCCGCGTCCAGCCAGCGGCGCAGCGCCTCCTCACCGGCCCGCAGGTCGGGCCGGGTGAGCAGGGCCCAGCCGTCCAGGAGCAACGCCGCCGCGTAGCCGCTCGGCGCGACCGGTTCGGCGCCGGGCGTGGCGATGATCAGCGCGGGCAGGTCCGGCACGGTGGTCAGGATCGCGTCCCGGCCCGAGGTACGCACCGGCACGGCGGGAAACGCGCGGCCCAACTCCTCGGCGGTCCGGCGCGCGCCGATCACCCCGGCCCGGATGCGATCGCCGCCGCACACCCGGCAGTGCCAGGCCGGCGCCGGACGGGTACACCAGCCGCAGGTCAACACGCCGTCCCCGGACGGCAGTTCGAGCGGCCCCGAGCAGTGTGCACAACGCGCGGGTTCGCGGCACCGTTGGCACGAGGTGCGGACCAGGTAGCCCCGGCGCGGGACCTGGACCAGGACCGGTCCGGTCCGCAACGCGTTGCGCGCCACCTCCCACGCCAGACTCGGCAGCCGCGCGGCCCGCGCGGCCTCGTCCCGGGCCAGGTCCAGATCGCTGCCGACGGTGCGCACGAGCGGGGCCGCGGCGCGCACCGCCGCCCGGTCCGCGTCCAGCGGCCGGGCCCACCCGGAGCGCACCAGTTGCGCGGCCTCGACCGTGGTGGCGTGCCCGCCGACGGTGAACGCCGCGTGCTCGCGCGCGGCACGCATCGCCAGCACCTCGCGCACGTGCGGGTAGGGCGCGTTGAGGTCGGCATGCGAGTCGTCGCCGTCGTTCCAGACCAGGGCCAGGCCCAGTTCCACCACCGGCGCGAACATCGCCGCCCGGGTGCCGACCACCGCGCGCACCGTCCCGCGGTTGACCGCCAGCCAGCGCCGGTAGCGCTCCTGCGGCCCCAGGCCCGCGGTGAGCGCGACGTGCCGGCCCGGTCCCAGCAGCGCGGTCAGCGCCGCGTCCACCCGGTCCACCGACTTGGCGTCCGGGACCACCGCGAGCGCGCCTCGGCCGCCGGCCAGGGTCGCCGCCATCGCGCGGGCGATCTCGTCGGGCCAGTACGGGCCGGGCAGCGCGGTCCACACCGTGCGCGGCGATGCGCCCGCCGCGAGCTCGGCCAGGTGCGCGGCGCCCGAGGGGTAGCGCGTCCACGGCCCGGGGGGCGGCGGGGCGGGGCGGACCAGGGGCTCCCCGGACGGCTCCGCCTCGGCGCGCGCGTGCCGGGCGGGCAGCGCGATCTGGACCACGTCGGCGAGGGTGCCCGCGTACCGGTCCGCGACCGCGCGGGCCAGCTCGATCATCGGCGGCGCGAGCACGATCTCGGGCGAGGTGACACCGGCCAGCGGCGCCAGCGGCCCGCCGTACGTGCTGCGCTCGACCCGCTCGACGATCACGCCGTCGATCAGCCCGCCGCCCTGCCGCCGACCGTCCACGACCTTGGCCCCGAACCGCACCCGCACCCGCACTCCGGGCTGGGCCACCTCGGCCAGCTTGGCCGGCACCGAGTAGTCGAACAGGCGGTCCAGATGTACGAGGCCCTTGTCCACCAGGACCCGCGCCACCGGCAGGCGCTCGGCGGACGCCTTGGGCTTGGGTTTGCGCGCCCGCGCGGCCCGGACCGCCCGCCGCGCCTGCTCGACCCCGAGCGTGAGCTGCTCGTCCTCCTCGTTGCCGCCCGCCTCCGGATCGTTGCTCGCCACACCAGGAATCTTGACAGACGGGTACGACGAACCCGCGCAGGTACCGGGCCGGCGCCGAGCAGGTGGGCGAACCGCCGGCGGGACGCTGCCGCGCGCCCGTGCCGCGGGCCGCGAGGGCCGGGCGCCTGCCTCGTCGTCGGCTCGGGGCGTCCGGCCCTACTCCACCTCGACGCCGTGGGATTCGGCCACGCCCAGCAGGCCGTTGCGGAAGCCGTTGGTGGTCGGGGAGAAGGTCCAGGTGTCGTCGGTGCGCACGAACGCGCCCAGGACCATGGCGGTCTCCCCCGGGCGGCGGGTGGGTACGGAGGTCTCGCCGATGCGGTGGCCGTCGGCCTGGTCCAGGCGGGTCAGCCTGGCTCCGCGCAGGCCGGCCAGGTCGCCGCCGGGGGCCTGTTCCTCGTCGACGGCGGCGGCCAGCACCAGCCGGTCGGCCCGGGCGGGCAGCAGGGCCAGGTCCACCAGGAAGGCCACGCCGTCGCCGATCCGGACCGCGCCGTCGGGGCTGGCCGGGTTGTTGAAGAAGACGAAGTGCTCGTCGCTGAGCACCCGCCCGCGCTGACACACGAAGGCGCACGGGTCCAGCGGCGGTGCGTTGCCCGGCTGCCACGCGAGCTGGACCAGGATCCGGCTGCCGGGCGCGGCGGTCGGACCACCGCCCGCGCCGGGACCCAGACGGCCCCGCAGCCCGTGTTGCGCGAGCAGGCCCACCAGTTCCGGTCCGGTGACCAGGCCCAGTGGCTTGTTCCGGATGAACTCGTGGCTGCCGGGCCCGAATCCGGACGTGGTGACCAGCAGGCCCTTGTTCGCGCCGTGGTGTTGCACCGTGCCGGCCAGGTCGCGCACGGCGGTCGGCGGGACGGTGTTGCGGTAGCGCTTGACCTGCACCACGATCTTGCCGCCGCGAATCGGGTCCGGGTCCACCGCGACCACGTCGACCCCCTGGTCGCCGCTGCGCGCGGTGGTCTCGACCTGCATGCCCATGCGCTGGAACAACTCGGCGATCAGGTTCTCGAACTCGATCGGGTCCATCACGAACAGGTCCGGCTCGTCGTCGCCGGAGCCGGACCGCACGGGGGTGGGGGCGGGCGCCGGCGCGGACGCGACGCTGTCCGCGAGCCGGCTCGGCTGTACCGGGGTGGGCCGGTCCGGGCGCGCGGACAACGTGCCGCGCATCGCCTCCAGGCACGCGAGCGCGTCCACCCGATCCAGGCTCACCTCCCGGAATTCCCGGGCCTGCGCGGTCACGGTGAGCAGGTACGTGCGCCCGTGTCGCCCGGTGGCCGGATTGACCGCCTGGACGAAGCCGTTGAGCACCACCGAATCGAGGATGCCCTCGTGGTCGGCGAAGAACAGCTCGGCCAGTATCCGGATCGCGCTCTGCGCGAGCACGTCGCGGTGGATCGCGCGCCGGTCGGTCGCGGTGCGCGCGACCTCCTTCTCCTGGTCGTCGGTCTTCACATAGCGCACCCGCGCGATGCCCGGCACCACATCGGTGGTGGGCAGTTCGTGGTCGACCACCAGTTGGCGCGCGGCGGCGTCGAAGGCCACCGTCGCATGGTCGGAGAAGCCCTCGGGCCAGTCCGGCGACGCCAGCAGCACGCCCTCGAAGTAGTCCTCGATCGCCTCGGGATCACGCGCCGCGAGTCGCCGCACCAGGTCGTCGACCTGCTCGTTGCGCTGCGCGGCGAGCGCGCGCTGCCCGTTCGCCCAGTCCTGGAACTGCCGGTGATAGTCGTTGTATCGCTGCTGCCGCTGGTACTCGGCCGCCTGCGCGGCGCGCAGGTCGTACTCGTACCGCGCCTGCGCCTGCGCGCGGTCCTGCTCGTAGCGCGACTGCGCGCCCGGCGCGAAACTGCCCAGGCCGGACGGCGCGGCCGGCTGGTAGCGCGCCGGGTCGGGCATCGGGATCGGTCGGGCGAGCTCACCGGGCTGGAACGGTGGAATCTCCACGGCGGCCCGCAGCCGGTCGATGCGGAAGCCGGGTTGGCTCAGGCGAGCCCGGAGTACTCCCTGCAACTCGGCGACCCGGTCCTCGATCTCGGCGGTCCGCCGGGCCACTTCGGCTTCGCGTGACTGCTGATACGCGCGCTGCGCCTCGCGGTCGGCCCGTGCGGCGGCCTTCTGCGCCTCGCGCCGATTGCGTTCATCGGCCCGCAGTTGTTGCTGTTGCGCGCGCAACTCGGCCTCGCGTTGCCGCTGTTGTTGCCGCTGCAACTCGGCCCAGGTCCCCAGCACGCCGGTGCTCCGCCGACTCGCCACGCTATCGCCCTTCCACCCTCACCCGTTCGCCCCCCCGCGCTCGAAGACATCCTGCCGTGTCGGACCGACCGACGCGAAGGCGGTCGGTGGGGTCGAGCCGGTCGGGACGGCTGTCGGGACGCGGGCCTGCAGGCCGGCCCGGACGCCGCTCGGGCGCTGGCGGCCGGGTCATTCGCAGGCGACTCCGTCCCCGTCGCGGTCCAGGTGGGGGCCGTAGCCGGGATCGCCGCGGCGGATCGGCGCGGCACCCGCGGCCCGGACCACCGTGCAGTTCTTGTAGTAGACCGCTCCGCCGCCGCCGGTGCTGCTGCCGTCGCTCGTGCTGCCGTTCGCACCGGAGCCGCCGGTCGAGCGGGTTCCGGTCGAGCCCGTGCCGGAGGAACCCGTGCCGGAGGAGCCGCCGACCGTGGAACCGCCCGACGCGGAACCCCCGTTGGAACCGCTTCCGCTCGCTCCGCCGCCCGAGCCGGTTGCGTTCGAGCCGCCGGGCACCGGCGCCGGAGCAGTGCTGAGCGGTGCCGTGGCCTTCGGCGACGTCGTACCGGGCGCCTTGCTGCTCGGCGACGCCGAACTCGGCGGCGCGGACGTGGCCGGCGGCGTGCTCGCCGGCGCGGTGCCGCTCGGCGACGACTTCGGCCGATCGGACTTCCCGCCGCCGTCCCCGTCGCATCCGGTCAGGGTCAACATCAGGGTCAAGGTCAACGCGACGGTCCCCGGAAGCAGGACGGAAGCGGTTTTCGGCAGACGAACGCCCGATATGCGCATGTGCGAGTTCCCCCCTCGATACGTGCCGTCCGGACTCTAGTCCCCTGCGGGCCGGCCGCTCCGGCGATCCCCGAATCGCGCACGGCCCGTGACGTTTCGGCAGAAATCTGGACCCCGCCTCGGGGCGCGACCTAACGTGCCTGGATGGACCGATTGAGCGCGATGGATGCCGGGTTCTACTTCGTCGAGGACGAGAACGTGCCCATGCACGTCGGATGCGTCCTGGTCTTCGAGGGGCCGACTCCGGCCTACGGCGACGTGATCCGCCTGTTCGTCTCGAAGCTGCCGGACGTACCGCGCTACCGCCAGCGGGTACGCACGTTGCCCCTGCACCTCGGGCGGCCGGTGTGGGTGGACGACGACCACTTCCAGATCCTCTACCACGTGCGACACACCGCGGTTCCCGCGCCGGGCGGCGCGGATCAGGTGCGCAACCTCGCCGGTCGGCTGTTCGCGCAGCGGCTGGACCTGAGCAAGCCGCTGTGGGAGGTCTGGCTCGTGGAGGGCCTGGCCGAGGGCCGCTGGGCGATCATCTCCAAGGTGCACCACTGCCTGATCGACGGCGTGGCCGGCACCGACCTGCTCCAGATCCTGCTCGATTGGCGCGAACACCCCGAACCGGCCGAGCCGGTCGACCCGGATCCATGGCTTCCCGAGCCCGCGCCGAGCACGTTCGACCTGATCACGGACGGTCTGCGGGACGCCGTCGCGGCCCCGGTCAAACACCTCGCCGCGGTGCCGGCACTGGCCCGGGAGATGCGCAGCGGATCGGAATTGGCGGACATCGTGCGAGCCCTGGCCGGCAGCCTGCCCGGTACCGCCCATCGGCTCCTGGAGACATCGGCGGGCTCGCTCAACGGCTCGATCGGCCCACATCGGCGGTGGGTCTGGGCCGCCTCCGACATCGCCGAGATCAAGCGCGTACGCAAGGAGTTCGGCGGCACCGTCAACGACGTGATCCTCACCGCGATCACCCGAGGATTCCGCGATCTACTGGCGGCACGAGGGGAGTTGACGACGGATCAGGTGGTCCGTTCGCTGGTCCCGGTGTCGGTGCGCTCACCGCGCGAGCGCAACACGTTGAACAACCGACTCAGCGCGATCCTGGTGAACCTGCCGGTCGGCGAGGACGATCCGGTGGCCCGACTGGCATCCGTGCGGGCACAGATGGACGACCTCAAGCGCAGTCGACAGGCGGCCGGCGCGGACGTGCTGACCGGTCTGGGCAACTTCGCCGCACCGACCCTGCTCGCTCTGGGCTCGCGCACCGCGCTGCGCTTCCCGCAGCGCTTCCTCCAGACACTCACCACGAACGTGCCGGGGCCGCGGGTGCCGCTGTACATGCTGGGCCGACCGCTCGCGGAGATGTACCCCTACGTGCCGATCGCCAGCACGATGCGGATCAGCGTCGGAATCTTCTCCTACCTGGACCGGGTGACCTTCGGCATCAACGCGGACTTCGACGCGGTCCCCGACGTCCAGGTGCTCGCGGACGGAATCCGGACGGGTTTCGAGGAGTTGGTGGCGGCGGCGGACGGGACGGGCTGAGCGCGCCACGGGGTGTGGGCGCTCGCGGTCCGGGGGCGAGGATCGCCGATCCGCAACGGCCGGGCGGCCCTCGTGATGTGCTGGGTCACGTCGATATCCGTTCGTGTGGTCCACCCGAAGACCACACCACCGAGCCGGGGGGATCCCCATGCGCACGATGTATCCGGCCGTCGAACCCTACGACCAGGGCATGTTGGACGTCGGAGACGGCCAGTCGATCTCTTGGCGCCGGCACGGGACACCCGGCGCCAAGCCGGCCGTCTTCCTGCACGGCGGGCCCGGCGGCGGCTGTCTGCCCGACCACGTCCGGTCGTTCGATCCGACGCGCTACGACGTCCTGCTCTTCGATCAGCGCGGTTGCGGCCGAAGCACACCACATGTGAGCAGGTTCGACACGGACCTGAGCACGAACACCACCTGGCACCTGGTCGCCGACATCGAGAAGCTACGCGAACTCATCGGCGTGGAGCGATGGTTGGTCTTCGGCGGCTCGTGGGGCAGCACGCTGGCGCCGGCCTACGCGCAGACCCACCCGGAACGGTGCACCGAGCTCGTCCTGCGCGGCATCTTCACGATGCGGCGTGCGGAGTTGGCATGGTTCTACCAGGGTGGTGCGGGGATGTTGTTCCCCGAGGCTTGGCAGGAGTTCCTCGCGCCCATCCCGGAAGACGAACGCGGCGACCTGGTAGGCGCGTTCCACCGACGACTGAACGACCCGGACCCCAAGGTCCGCGAGGAGGCGGCCCTCGCGTGGAGCGCGTGGGAGGGCTCGTTGCTCGCGCTGCTGCCCCGGCCGGATCTGGTCGATGCGCACCGGCAAAGGGAGTTCGCTCTTGCCTTCGCCCGAATCGAGAGCCACTACATCGCCAACGCCGGCTTCCTGGAGGAGGGCCGACTGATCCGCGACGCCGACCGACTGCGGCACATCCCGGGCGTGATCGTGCAGGGCCGCTACGACATGTGCACGCCTCCGGCCACCGCGTACGACCTGCATCGCGCCTGGCCCGAGGCCGAACTGGTGATCGTCCCGGACGCGGGCCACGCCTCCTTCGAACCGGGCATCACGCACCACTTGATCGAGGCCACGGACCGCTTCGCGGGTCGGGATGTGGGCTGACGTGCGCGCTGCGGTGTGAGCTGCCAGGTGAGCCGAGACGTGAGCCCGGGGCGCGCGGGATCGGGGTGAGGTCAGGTGCGGGGTGGGCCCGGGTTCGGGTCGGGCGGAGTAGGGCCCTGCCGGCTCACACTCCCGGCCGGGTCGTGAGGCGTGCGTGCTGCCCGGGAGAATGTGCGGATGAGCGCTTCTCGTGACATCCTCACGCGCCCGGCCGCCGGGCCCGACCGCACGCTGCGGTACGGCCCGGCGGAGGACCACGTCATCGACCTATGGCAACCCGCGGCCCAGCCGCGCGCGCTCGTGGTGGTGGTGCACGGTGGGTATTGGCGGGCCGAGTACGACCGCAAGTACACGTACCCGATGTGCGTCGCGCTGGCGGCCGAGGGCTACGCGGTCGCGAGCGTGGAATACCGGCGCGCCGGGCAGCCGGGCGGCGGACGGCCCGGGACGTTCGAGGACGTCGCGGCCGCACTCGACCTGCTGTGTACGAAGTCCGAGCAGCCCGTGGTCCTGCTGGGGCACTCGGCGGGCGGGCACCTGGCGGTCTGGGCGGCGCTACGCGACCGGGTACCGGCGGGCGGTGTCGGATGGCTGCCCGCGGCTCCCCCGATCGCGGGCGCGGTCTCGTTGGCGGGCGTCCTCGACTTGGACGCGGCCCTGGCCCTGGACCTGGACGACGGCGCGGCGGCGGAGTTCCTCGGCGCGGACCGCTCCGAGGCGACGCTCGCGCAGGTGGACCCGGTGCGGTTGGCCGCGGGCGGCCTGGGCGACCGTCGGCTGATCCTGCTGCACGGCGACGCCGACGAACAGGTACCGATCGCGCTGGGCCACACCTTCGCCGCGGCATCTGACCTACCCCTGCGGGAGTTGCCCGGCATCGGCCACTTCGAACCGGTCGACCCGCTTTCGGCGATCTGGCCCGAGGTCACCCGGGCGGTCGGGGAACTCGCCGTCTGACAGGCCCGGTTGAGCCGATCGCGGCAGGCGGTGTGGGTGCTTGGGCGTGGGTCGGGGCGGGACCGGGGCGGTGGGTGCCGCGTTCGGCGCGCGGCCGTACCGTGCCCGCCACCGCCGCACCATCGGCAATTCGCCGGCGGTACCCCGGCTCGCGCGACACCGAACCGCTTCGCGGCCGGCGCCGGTGGCGGTCGCGCTGTCCGCCGACGCCGGGCCGGGTAGGCCGTATCGCTAACTTGCCGCCGTCCTGGCCACGATCGCGCGCTCCGCGGTCACCCTGCTCGGCGGCTCGGATGCCGCCCGGGTCAGGGAGTGCGAGGCGCCGACCTGTACCCGGCTCTACGTGGACGCGTCCCGGCACGGCAGCCACCGCCGGCGCGCGACACGCACGGCGGCGGCAACCGCGCCAAGGCCGCCACCTTCCGCGCCCGGGTCCGCGACGACCAGCCCACCACGGCCGAGCCTTGGCCTTGGGCCCCGGGCCTCGGGCTTCAAGCGGCCGAGCGCTCGGGCCCGCCCGGGCACCCGTCCGTACCTGTCTAGCCCTGCGCGCCCAGCGTCGAGGCGAGGATCCGCAGCGCCTTGTCGACCACGTCCCGATCCGCACCCGCGATCGGCTTCAGCAGCCCGTCGAGCGCTTCGATCCGCGCCCGCATCGCCGCCCGAGCGCACACGCGCCCGCGCTCGGTGAGACAGACCAGGACCGAGCGGCCGTCGTCGGGATTGGGCCGGCGTTCGACCAGTTCCTTGCGCGCGAGCCGGTCCACGCAATGCGTCATCCCGCCCGACGAGTACATCACCAACGGTTGCAGCTCACGCAGGGTCAACCCCGGCCGATCCCGCCGGGTCGCCAACACCGCCAGCACCATGTACTCCGGCGCGGTCAGATCCAGCGCACCGATGCTGCGCCGGTCGAACTCCTCCATCGCGATCATCGCCTGATGCAGGCGCACCACGAACCCGACCGAGGACGCCTCGACGTCCGGCAGTACCGCCGACCACGCCGCCACCACGGAATCGGCGTAGTCGGACTGTGCATCACTCACGTCGTACTCCCTGGCAGCGTGCCGGGCCCCGCCCGGAGGACGGAACCGGGTCCCGGCGGCCACCGTAGTATCGGCGACCCGCTCTCGGTCGCGGCATCCGGAAGTCCCCGCTCACAACATCCGGAAGTCCTCGAACGAGAACGCGGGCGAGACCACGCACGACACCAGCACCTCGCGCTCCGACACCGGCCGGGCCGCCTGCCACACCCCGGGCGGGATCAGCACCTGCGGCTGCTCGCCCGCCGCCACGTCCGGGCCCAGCAGAATCCGGGTCGGCTCGACGTCCGGCGTCTCACCGTCCCCACCCAGGCGCAGTTCGAGCGGCCCGCCGCGATGCCAGAACCACAACTCGGCCGACCTGACCACATGCCACGCCGATTCCTCCCCCGGGCAGAGCAGAAAGTAGATACCGCTCGCCGTTTCGCGCGGCCCCGAGTAGCCGGGCGGGGTCAGACTCACACCGCTGCGCCACGTTTCCCGGAACCAACCACCCTCGGGATGCGGCGTGAGATCCATGACCCGGGCCAGATCCGGCGGATCGAGTCGCGGACGGACGGAGGGGGTTCGGTGGGGGGTGGCGTCGGGCTCGGTGCCCTTTGCGGGCTCGGTGCCTTTGGCGATCCTGGCGGCTTCCGTTCCGGCCCCGGCCCCGGCGTCGGCGTCGGCGTCGGCGTCGGCGTCGGCGTCGGCTTTGGCCCTGGCTTCGGCTTCGGCTTCGGCTTCGGCCCTCGAAGCCGAGTCGGCTACCGATTCGGATACGTCGTCGGATTCGGGGCTCGATTCGGGGTCCCATTCGGACGCGACGGACATGTGCGCTCCCTCGGCTTGCGTGGGTTCCGGCGCCGGACACGGCCGGAACCCACACCCTCACACGAGTGAGTGCTATCCCGCAGGCGCCGTGCACGGCGCGCCGCCGCACACGTCCACGACCCGCCCCGTGGCCAGGAACTCCGCCTTCTGCCGCCGGGCCACCGGCGAGTTGCGCGGGTCCGAGTGCGGGTCGCGCCCGTACTCCGGCCCGATCGGCGGCGTGTTGGTCACCGGCGGCGCGGGCGACCCGCTGTCCCACACCACCAGCGCGGACCCCCGGTACGGCTCGCGCGGCAGCGGCCGGATCCCCCAATAGGGATCCCGGTCCGGGTTGCGACCCGGCGCGATGGCCGGCTCGTGGATGCGCGCACCGATCGTCCGCGCCTCGATCTCGGCGGTCACCGTGGACACCTGATGATCGCCGAAGGCGATCTGCATGAGCACCTGATGACGCGGCGTACGCGGCAGCGGACTGTGGTCCAGGCCGCTCGCGTAGCCGTTCGTCTCGCCTCGGTCCCACAACATCTGGAACAGCGACAACACCACCTGCTGGTCCAGCTTGTCCGGATGCGTGGCGTCCAGGATCTGCCCGTACGGCCCGAAGTCCGAACTGCGGTTGAGCAGGACGCTGTAGTTCATCCCGGTCACCCCCAGCACCCCGCGCTTGGCGTCCTGGGACACCGCGATCAGCGATCCGCCGAGGATGCCGCCCTGGCTGTTGCCGTCGTAGACCAGGCCCTTCGCGATGTCGATCAGCGGCCGGCCGTCGTCGGTACGAAAGGCCGGGTTCGCCGTGAAGCCACGCTCGTGGATCATGTCGCGGCCCAGGAACAGCGCGTTCAAAAAGCCCTGTTGGGTACGGTCGGGCACCGCCCCGAAGCTGCCGAGGTCGGCGAGGGCGCGGGCCACCGTGGGCAGATCCTCGTCCGCCATGCCGATCCACTTGGTCGCGCAGAACGTGATGCCGTGCTCGGCGGCCATCGCCTTGACGTTCCCGCCGCCCACCTCGTTGTTGCTGCCGAGCAGACCGTGCCCGTACAGGGATGCCTGCGACGGCGCCTCGAACGCACCGCGCGGGATCTCACAACGAAACTGCGCCTGCTGGGTGTTGCCCGGCAACTGGCGAGGCAGGCCGTCCTGGCCGAGGTTGAGCGTGGAACCGGTGGGGCCGCCGGGGCGGTTCAGATAGCTGGGTACCGTGACCGTCCCGGTCACCTCGCGAGCGATCCGCGAATCCTGTTCCCGGGTCAGGTTCTTCACCCCGGTCACCGCGAACTCCGGTGCCCGATCACCGAGTCGTCCGAACGCGTCGTCCCGCATCCGCAGCATGCCGGCGGTCAGGTTGCGTTCGCCGGCGACGGTGAAGTCCCAGGCCAGGTACAGTCCGCGACGATCCACACCCGCTCGGTCGAGGCGATCCAGCACGGGACGCAACTGCGCCTGGCGCGCCGCCAGTGGATCGCGGCGCGGCAGAGTACGGCCGGCGATCCTGGCGAATGCGTCGGGCGCGGGGATCATCCGGTTGTCGGCGCCGCGCAGATTGCGCAGGCCGACGACGTAGCGATGGCCGGGGACGAAGTTCTTGGCCGGGTGTACCAGCAGGGCCTGGCGAGCCGGATCGGTGGCGTTGGCGTCCAGTTCCGCCCAGTAGGGCCACCGTTCACCGGTCTGGGTGTCGAGGATGACGATCGGGGCGTTGCGCGCGAGCGACGCGCCGACGTCGGTGACCGGGGCCGCGCCGCTCTTGCCGAGGTCGACACCGGGAATCCGGGTGATCAGCGTCGAGCCGGGCGAGAAGCCGTCGTTGCGGTTCCAGGCGTCGGGCGTCGCGCCCTTCGGCATCATCTCCGCCTTGAACGCGACCCGACGCCCGGTGTCGGCACGCCGATCAGCCTGGGTGAACCAGTTGTTCGGGAACGGCAGCAAACACGCGGCCGGATCGATCGGATCGCAACCGGGTTCACCGGCGGGAGGGTTCGGGTGTGCTTGCGCAACGGGTGACACCAGGAACGACATCAGCAGGGCGGCCACGGCGACGACGGCCGCAGCCGGCAGCCGACGTCGAGGACGGTGCGCGGTTCGGCTCACTATTCCTCCAACTCCTACGGCGAGGGCTGTGCAGGAATATCCACCGACATCTTGCAGTGTGGACGGCACGAGGGGAACGGGAATCGGGGGTGGCTCGTGGGGATGGCGGTGGGGGTGGGGGTGCCGATGAGCCGTGGCGGGTGGGGATGCGCTGTGGCGGGTGGGGTGTGCCCGAGCGTGCGCGTTCCCCGCCGCGAAGGTCGTGACGGGGAACGCGTGGATTCGGTTCGGATCGGCTGTTTTATCAAGTGCCGGTCGGTCAGACCTTGACGAGCTTGCCCGGCTCGACCGATACCTCGACCGTACGGAAGCCGCCGGCCAGACCGCGCAGTGTGAAGCACACGTCCGCACGGCCCATCGTGGTACGTACGACCACTCCCGGTGCGCCTGCCGGGACGGTCTGCCTGGTGAAGCCGCCGATTTCCAACTTGGCCTGGACCTTGTCGCCTACATTCACATTCATCGTTCCGTTCTCCCCGTTGCGTACATGGCATGGGTCGCCCACACGCCTCGCGGCTCATTGGGGTCGCCGAAGTCGCGCGGCGGCGGGGTGGCACGGAGTACGGCTCGCCTGGGACCGGGCCATCGGCTTGCTTGCCGGGCGGGGTCGTTCGGGCGGCCGTGACCAGAATACGGGGGCCGTCCGCACGTTGGCGCGTGTATTTCGGGGCCGCGGTCCCCTCTCTTTCACTGCCGGTGCCCGTTTGTCGCCGCGTGTGGACTACGGGTACACGGTGCGTACTCGGACGGCGGTGCTTCGCACCAGAGGTGAATCTGCCGCCGCCGGGCGGGCGGAAGGGTGAGGCGGACGGGGTACGGGTGGGGCGGACGGAGTGGGGAACGGACGGGCGGGCGATCGGCCGGGTGGACAGGCAGCCGGGTAGGCGGCCGGATGGGACGGGGGCGGGGCAACGAGCCGGCCCCGTCAACTCGGCTCGACGCAACCCGACTTACCTGACTCCGGCAGGCGTGTGCGCGGCGTGGACGACCTATGCGTGCCACTCGGACGGCGCAATCACGGACGCGTACGGGCCTCCACTCAACGACGATTGACCGATGACGCCGACGCGGGTGAAGCCTCCGAATCCTGGTTGGGCGCCTGGGCAGGCGCGGCCATGACCGCCGTACTGATCGCCGCCGGCGCCTTCCTGATGACCCTGCTCGGCGGCTGGGTGGCGCAACGCATCGGCGACCGCCGGCACCTCGTACTGGGCCTGGCCGCCGGGCTGATGCTCGGCGTGGTCGCGTTCGACCTGCTGCCGGAGGCGCTTTCGGCGGCGGGCGATCGGATCGGCGGCGTACCCCAGGCGTTGCTGATGTTCGTACTCGGCTTCCTCGTCCTACACGTGATCGAGCGCTCGGTGGCCATCCACCGGGCCCACGAGGGCGAGTACGCCCCGCACGCCCACCACCACGGCTCGACCGCGAATCCGGACGGGCCCGCCAAGGGCATCGGCCTGACCGCCGCCGCCGCGTTGGTGGGGCACAGCGTGATGGACGGCTTTGCGATCGGCGCGGCCTTCCAGGCCGGTACGACCGTCGGCACCACGGTGGCCATCGCGGTCGTGGCCCACGACTTCGCGGACGGCTTCAACACGTACACCGTCACCCGCATGTACGGCAACGACCGCCGCCGAGCCCTGACCCTGCTCGGCGCGGACGCCGTCGCCCCGGTCGCCGGCGCGGCGATCACCCTCGCCTTCACGATCCCCGAACACCTCCTCGGCCTCTACCTGGGCTTCTTCGCCGGCTTCCTGCTCTACCTCGCCACGGCCGACATCCTCCCCGAGGCCCACAGCCCCCACCCATCGGGCTCGACCCTGCTCTGCACGATCGCGGGGGTGGCCTTCCTGTGGCTGGTCATCGCGCTGGCGCAGCACTGATCACCTGAGTGCGTTGGTCGGCCCTTGCCCCGCTCGGCCGGTGTCGGCTCGGGGCGAACCGGGCCCACCAGGCCCGGTGCAGTCGTCGCTGGTGTTGTTGCAGCTGTTGCCGTTGCCGTGGTCGTGGTCGTGGTCGTGGTCGTTGGCATCGTCGTTGCCGTCGTCACCTCGGCAGCTCGGCGGTAACGTTCCACGGCCCGCGACCCATCAGCTCCGAGGCCGCCACGTACGTCGCACCTCTGACAAGGCGGCGACCGCTACACCCCGAGCCCGTCCTCGCGTGCGGTCGGTCTCCGCCTGGCTGCGGGCGGTGCCGGCGACGCGGCGGTACGGGCCACCGAACCACGTACGCGGAGCCAGGCTCGCCGCGACCGCCCATCCATCCACCCACCCACCCGTCCGGTCAGCGCACAGCACCGCACGGGGCGTCGTTCATCGTGTCGGACCGGTGCGCTCGATCAGGTCCCAGCGGTTGCCGTACAGGTCCCGGAAGACCGCGACGACGCCGTACTTCTCCCGTCGCGGCGGCTCCTCGAAGACCACGCCGGCGGCAAGCATCCGAGCGTGTTCCCGGGTGAAGTCGTCGGTGTACAGGAACAGCCCGACCCGCCCGCCGGTCTGATCCCCCACCCTGGACCGCTGCTCGTCGTCCACCGCACGCGCCAACAGCACCGCGGCCTCGTTCGGCCCCGTACCGGGTGGCGCGACCACGACCCATCGCTTGCCGTCCTCCATCGGACTGTCCTCGCGCAGGTCGAACCCGAGCGCACGCGTATAGAACGCGATGGCCTCGTCGTAATCCCGCACCACCACCGCGACCAGCCCGAGCCGATTCATCGGCCACTCCCGCCGGCCGAGACCGCCGAGCCGACCGCAAGAGCGAGGCACAGCGGCGAGTACGCCATGCGATCGAGACGGCGAAAGCGATCCGACGACGATCCCGGCGACAGCAGATCGGTCCGTCCGACCAGGCCGACCACACCGCGCAACCCCAGTACGCCGGCCACCCCGAACGCCCCGAGCCGAACCACCGCCGGCTTCCTCCTCGGCCGCCCGGCCACCAACAGCGCCGCCGTACCCAGCGCCCCCGCGGCAGCGAAGCAAGCCGCCGGTCCGGGCACACCCGGCTGCCCGACCACCGCATCCGCCAGCGACACCCGATCGGGCAGCGGCCACGACGACCCCAGCCCCCACGCAACATGCAACCCCGCGATCGCGGTCAAAGTCCCGACCGACATCCGCACGGCAATGCCCTCGATGGTCATGCGCCCCAAGCTACCTGCCCCCACCCTCACGCCCCCCGCCCCGGGTCGCCAACGAACCCGACACCACCCCTGCGACACGACCGGTCCGCCATGCACCAACTCTGCGCGCGGACACGAACGCCCGCATCGGGCCGAGCCGGCGCCGAGCCGCGCGCCGAGAACCACCCCACGCCCACGAATATCGGCGAAGCCCCACGCGAAGCCGGCCTCACCACATCCACCCGAACCCACCCGCCGACCTGCGCGGAGCACCACCTCGGCGCCCCCTCGAACAGCCTTCGGAGCCGGTATGGCCCACCCGGGGCCGACGTCGACAGTCCACCCAGTCGGCTGCCGGTTGGGGCGGCCGGCCGACGTATCGGGACAACGCCCACCTCAGCGCTTCGGCCCACCCGAACGGATCGAACCGCACCCGCATCGACCCGGCAGGACACGCGCAATCGGCATGTCCCCTGAACTGGACCCAGCCCACTTTGCGTCGGCCCCCGCAGAGCAGGCGTGTCGGCAGTCCACCCGGCCAACCGCCCATCGGCCGGCCGGTCAGGACAACGCCCACCGCGACACTCCGACCCACCCGAACGCAGCGCGGTCCAATCCCGCGCCCGCATCAACCCGACCGGACCCCACACAAGAGGCCCACCCTCTCGGGACGCCCTTCAGGGTCGACATATCCCACCCTGCGTCGCCGATTCCCCATCGACCGAATGCCGGCCGCACCGACCAGGCATCAGCCCGCGGATCCCCGAAGTCCCCGGCCCAGTCCTCGCCGAGTCCGACCGGCCCGGCCCGACTCGGCCCGACCCCGGCCTCGGCCCCACTCAGCCCGCCGATCCGGCCGACCCCGCCCGCCCATCGCCCGCCTTCAGGCCGGACATCGCCCTCCCGAGCGTCGTCGGGTGACCGAAGAACCCGGGCAAGCCACCCGTATGCATGAAGATCGTGCGCCAACCGGGGCGGACCTCGCCATCCTTGACCGCCGCGATCAGCCCGGCCATCGCCCGCCCGGTGTAGATCGGGTCGAGCACGATGCCCTCCGTACGCGCCGCCAGAGTCAGCGCCGCCATGGACGCCTCAGTCAACGTCGCGTACCCATCACCGACTTGATCCAGCCGCACCCGCAACGAAGCCCGCGCGCAACGTGCTTCGTCCCGAGTCGAGAGCAGCCCGTGTACGGTCCCGGCCGGATCGTCGACGGCACCACAGTGCACACCGAGCACACGTTCGGGACCCAACTCGTCGACCAGCCCCGCCATCGTGCCGCCGGAACCCAGCGCCACCACGACGACATCCAACTCGGGCGCCTGACCGATGAGTTCCCGCCCGCACTCCACGTACCCTCGCGCACCGAGCACACTCGACCCACCAAACGGAAGCACCATCGGAACGCCCCCACGCTCGCGCAACCGCGCGGCCACCTCCCCGGCGACCGCATCGAGCTCCGCCCGCCCGACGTCGCCCGCCCATACGACCGTGGCGCCGAACAACCCGTCGAGCGCGATGTTCCCGGACGCCGAGGCCCCGCCCGTACCCGCCAACACGAGCACGACATCAAGCCCCAGCCGAGCACCTGCCGCCGCCGTCAACCGCGCGTGATTGCTCTGCGGTGCCCCCGTGGTCACCAACGTCGTGGCCCCGGCGGCAACCGCCGCACCACACGTCCACTCGAGCTTCCGCACCTTGTTACCGCCACCACCCAGACCGGTGAGGTCGTCCCGCTTGACCCACAAATCATCCGCACCGAGCCCAAGCGCCTTCGCCAACCTCGGCGCGGGTTCGAGCGGCGTCGGCCAAGTCCCGAGCAGCACCCGCCGAGCCATCCGACCCTCCGAACCCATCACCATCACCCCTCACCACGGCGTCACCACGGCGTCACCGCAGCCAGCCGCGGCCGTAGCCATGGCCATCGATCGTGCCACGACAACATCCCTCGGCACCCCCGGCACGCTGCCGACCGTCCCTCCCCGCTCCGAACTCCCCATCCCCACACCGCCGTCCACATCCTCGTCCCGCTGCCAAATTTCCGCTGTGGGCGGACCTCCTTGCCATCAGCCAACATTGGCGTAAGTTGAATTACATGATTACAACCAAGCAAGAAGCCGTACGAGGTTGGTTCACCGGCCGCCTCCCCGAAGGACTGTTCACCGCCCTCGTCGATGTGACCGTCGACCGCGAGGAAATCACCGTCATCGGCCGCATCCCCGAACCGGAACTCGCCGACGACGTCTCCACGGACGAACGCGACGCCGCCCTCGACGGCCGAATCGCCGAATTCCGCGAACGCACCCGCGACGACCGCATCGCCGTAGCCCGCGAAGCCGAGCGCCGCTTCGGCCGCAAGGTCTCCTGGGGCGTCGAATGCGGCGGCACCCGTGCCCTCTTCACCACGGTCTCCGTACCGGTCATGACCCGCCTCCGCCAACCCGAACGCCAGGTCCTCGACACCCTCGTCGCCGCCGGCGTCGCCCGCAGCCGCAGCGACGCCCTGGCCTGGTGCGTACGCCTCGTCCAAGGCAACACCGACACCTGGCTCACCAACCTCCGCGACTCCCTCGAAAACGTCGAACGCGTCCGCGCCCAAGGCCCCGACACCCCCACCCCCTAACCCACCCGCACCCCGCCCCCGCCCCCGCCCCCGCCCCCGCGAGCCACACCCCACCCACCCCGGCACGGACCAACCACACAACCCCCGCAAAGCCATCCAAGGCACGCGCCCAACCGAGCTCGACGCCGGAGCCCCCACCCGAGCCGGGGCGGGAGCCGAGTTGGGGCGGGAGCCGAACCGGGGCGGGAGCCGAGTTGGGGCGGGAGCCGAACCGGGGCGAAGCAGGGTCGAGGCCCGGGCCGGGACTGGGGTTGCAGTCGAGGTCGGGGTCGGGGCGACGGCCTGAGCCGGAGTCGTCGCCGGCGCCAGGGTCGGGCCCGAAGCGGAGGCCGATGTCGGAGCCCGAGCCGGGGTCGGGTAGATGCCGGGGTCGTGGCCGGTGCCGACGTTGGAGTCTTGGCCGGGCGCCAGAGCCGGAGTCGGGGCTCGGAGCCAGAGCCGGAGCTGGGGTCGGACCCGGAGTTGGGGCCAGAGTCGGGGCCGGTCCCGGGCCAGAGAACGGGACCGGGGTCAACTCCATGGGCACGCCTTGCGAGCAACCGAATTCCGGAACGCGATGCGGTGTCGATGCGTCCCAAGATCGTGGGCTCCGCTGGGAGCCGACCCGACCGACCCATCCCGTCCCATCCCGTCCCGTCCCGTCCCGTCCCGTCTCGATCCGATCCGATCTGACCCGTCCGTCCGTCCCGACACAACGCCGCACAAGACCGGAGAACCTCCGTGCCCCTCTTCCGTCGACGATCGAACGAACTCGGCCCCAGGAGCGGTGGCCGGGCGATCGCCCGGCAGGCCCGGGAACGAGCCGACGCGGGCAGAGAGCGTCCCGCGATGGTCAGCGCCCACACCGCGTACGACCTGCTTACCGAAGACTTCCCGACGCCCGATCCCTTCGCCACCGCAGACGCCTTCGTCGACTGCGCCTCGGCGTTCACCACCTTCGGCAACCACGGCATGGCCTTCCGCTGCGTGGTCGGCGCCATGGCGGAGGTGGGCCGAGTACGCGACGACGAGCCCGAAAACGGTCTCGCGCAGGCCCGATTCGGCATGCTCGGCTACGCGGCCTACACATCGGGCGTGGCCGGCGGCGTGGCCGCGTCCGAACTCGTGGACCTCCTCGAGGTCACCGTCCGGGCCCTGACAACCGGCTCGGACCTGGATTTCGCCGACCCCGACACCCTCATCGAAGCCGCGAAGGCACTCGCGGACCGCTACGAGGAGAACGGCCGCCCCGACGACGCCGCAGCCATCCGACGAGTAGCCGAAGGCATGGCCGAACTGGACTGACCCACCACACCAGCCACGGGGCCAATACCAAGAAGCGAATTCGATTACGGCGGCGTGCTCTTCCTGGATCCCACGTACCACTGGGGCATCCGGCTCCAAGGCGCAGGGGCCTACGAGCGCTGGCTGACCTGGCAAAGGCAGGACACGCACGCACGCGCCGCCTTCGGCCCGCTCGTAGACCACACCTGGACCCCCGACAACCAGGTGCGACCGGTCTGATTGCGTGT
Organism: Embleya sp. NPDC127516; assembly: GCF_044765325.1. Lineage (NCBI taxonomy): Bacteria > Bacillati > Actinomycetota > Actinomycetes > Kitasatosporales > Streptomycetaceae > Embleya > Embleya sp. NPDC127516. Next base: position 371,714 of record NZ_JBIWJT010000006.1, read on the forward strand.
CGCACGCAGCCTTCGGCTCGGCGGATGGTCCAACTCCGCACAGGTCCAGGTCCGCCCAGGTCAGGTGACGTGTCTACGACCAAGTGGGATGGCAAAGGACAGGCGCCGGCCGGCCGGCACCGCAATCCCACCACCAACGCGGCCAGTTCACCCCAAGCCCGTCCTTGACCCCTATCGCTCGCGGCAGCCTGGAGCCGGCGGCCCATGTGCCAAGTACCACGTGCGTGACGAGTGTCGCCAAGGCCTGTTATTGCAGGCGATCATGGCCTAGCCCCGTGCGCGGCGGGCGGCGGGCGGCGGGAACCAGTCTGGCCAGCAAGTCCGCGAACAACGCGGGGCGGCTCAAGAACGGGTGATGGTCCGTCGGGATCTCGATCACCTGATCGGCCCGGGCAGCCCGCTCCCGCTGCCAGGCAGCCGACGAACCACGATCCTCCGTACAGACCACGTACGTGGAGGGCACGTCCTTCCACGCGGCGACGCTCGGACTCTGGCCGAATGCGGCCAACGACTGCGGCACGAGCCGACGCACCGCCTCGGCGACGATCACCTCGTCGTCGCATCCCTGAAGGAAGACCTCGGCGGCGGTCTCGGGCCGGGCGGAGATCGTGCCGTCGCTCCCGACCTCCATCCAAGGCGCGGGCTCCGGCCCGGCGAAGTGCGCCAGGGTCTCGCCCGGTTCGGGCATCACCGAGGTCACGTACACAAGGTGCCGCACCGAGCCCAGACCGGCCGCAGCCTCCGACACGACCATGCCGCCGTACGAGTGGGCAACCACGATGGTCGGCTCATCGCTCCCCTCGAGCACAGCCCGCGTCGCCGCGATGTCGTCGTGCAGGTCTCCCAGCCCGGCCACATTCCTGCCGGCACTGGTCAGTTCGACCGCCTGCGTATCCAGCCAATGCGCCGCAAGCGGCTCCACCATGCGATGCCACCACCACGCACCATCCACCACGCACGCGCCGTGTACGTAGACCACCCTCACCTGAGAACCTCCCCGTCGGCCCCAACCCGCCGCTCATGCGGCTTCCCTCAAGATCAGCACACTGATGGGTCTCTCAGGATCGGATTCCGCCACCGGCGGATTCCGCCATCGGCACAAGCCTTCCAAGGCCCCAAGCCACCACACCCTCCAACCAAACACCCCGCGAGCACCCACGCCCCCCAGCTGTCCAAGACCACCGCTCCACATCAAGACCACCGCCCACAAACGAGAACACCGCTCTCTCACCTCAAGCCCGCACCCACCCACCCACCCACCCACCCCGCCACGCGTACCGATCACCACCCTCCCCAGGCCTCCCGAACACCGCTCGCCATCGCGATCACCGCTCACAACTCAGAGCACTGATCTCCTTTCGGAGCACGCGACCGAATCGACGCCACCAGTCGCACCCCAAATCCACCCGAGCGAAATCCGCACGCACGCTCAGCAGCAAGTCCAGCCCAACTCAGTCCGGCCGCGAGCGAAAACCGATCTTCAATGAGAGCGCCGGCCGCATACGAGAGCACTGATCTCGCTTCGGAGCACCTCTCCGGACCCAAGCTGTACCGACAAGCCAACCGCCCACCCCGCGAACCGACCGCTCTCAACCCATCCGCACCTTCACCCCGGGCAGCAGGGTTGGCCGTCGGGCCGACATCGACAAAGGCCGCCCCGGCAAGCCGAACGGAGCAACGAAGCAGGCCGAGGCGAGCCGCACCGCCTGGGCCTCGTTGTCCGAACCGCGCCTCGAAGTGGGCGAGCCCAAGCGCCAGAGACGCCAGGACGAGCGAGGCAGAACCAAGGCCGGTGCGGCCGGTGGGGTGGACCGGACGGGTGGGTGCCCGGCGCCGACAGACCTCGGCGCCGCGGAGGCTCGGCGCGTTGTGATGGGCGATTCGTTCATGCGGGCACTGGGCGAGAGCAGTGAACTCAAACGAGAGCAGTGCTCTTGACTTGGAGCAGTGGACGCAGAATGATGCTCTCAGACGAGAGCGGTGCTCTCGTTTTAGACGGGGAGGCTCGCGTGATCGTGCTCTACTGGACCGCCATGGTGGCGCTGTTCTTGGCCGAACTGGCTGTCGTGGGGGCCACTGCCTACTGGGGATTCACCCTCGGTGCCGGCTGGCCGGTCCGGGTTCTGGTCGGGTTGGCGGCGCCCTCGGTGATGATGTTTCTGTGGGGGCGGTTCGCGGCCGCCAACAATGCGGACGCGTTGACGGGCCTTCCGCGCATCCTGTTCGAGATCGCGTGGTGGGGGACCGGAATCGTGGCGTTCATCGCCGCCGGGCTTCTCCCGGGCGCGATCGGCGTCGCCGTCGCCCGCCTCACCGGCCTTGCCGCCCAACGCAGCAAGGCCCATACGCAGCGCGGTGCGGGAATGTCCGCCTGACTCTCGACCCACGTCCTCACCGTCCTCACCCCGCCCGGGGCCCCCGCCCGGGGACCCGACACCATCACGCCACGCACCAGCAGGCCCGCCCCACGAGGGCTCTTGGGCCGTTCGGCGAGGGAGACGTTGCCGGTTGCCCGCAGCTTCGCCTTGGCGCGACCACCACACCACCGAAGGCCGACCACCCCGCCGAAGGCCGGCGGCCCGGCGGCGATCGGCGCCGACCCGGTGACGATCCACCGGGCGTGCGGCAGGCCCTGCGGTCGATGCCGGCCACCGGGTTCCGTTCTCGTGCGACGAAGCCAGGATGGTGGCCCCACCGCGTCGGCCGGGCCAGGGATCACGTTTGACCCAGGTGATCGGCCCCGGCGTGGCATCGAGGTACGACCGGGCGGTCTGCGGGGCGGCTCGGGAAGGCGGTCCTGTTGTCCAAGCCGCCGGCGACGTTCCGGCGGTACTCGTCACGGAGGAACTGCTGCTCGCACATCGCAGGAGTACGCCCGCCAAGAGGAGCGGTCCGAACAAGCCGGGCGGCCGGCTTGCGGCATTGACGCCACGTCGACGTGATCCCGAGCAACGAACGCCGCCCGGCGCAGGAAGCTCGGGATCGCCAGAGCCGGCCCCTCGCCCCACCACCCCGGCCGGACCGGCCCGCTCCTACCGTGCCGGTCGCAACCGCACCGTCGTCGCCCACCCTCTCCGTCGAGCGGATTGCACCAAGTCGCAGAACCGGTCGGGTGCCCGGCGATGTCAGCCGGCGAGAAGTCGACGTGGAGCCCGCCCCGGCCTCACAGCCGCCCCGCCTCGGCCGGCCAGGGCCACCCCGCCCCTACCGTGCCAGGCGCACCCGTACCGTCGTCCCCGCGCTCTCCGTCGAGCGGATCTGTACCAAGTCGCAGATCTGGTTGGCCATCCAAAGGCCCCGGCCGCCGTCTTGGTCGGGGGTGGGGCGGTGGCGGCCGGCGAGGGGGTCGGTGATGTGGCCGGTGTCGTGGATTTCGCAGACGAAGGAGGCGTCCTCGATCCAGACGGCGAGCGTGCCGTGGCCGCCGCCGTGCACGATGCTGTTGCCCGCGATCTCGCTCACGGCCAGGATCGCGTGGTTCACGTGGGCGCGCGGCGCGTCGGCCAGGGTGCGGCGGACCAGCGCTCGGACGCCGGCCAGTTCGCCGGAGCGGAACGTCAATCGGTCGGCGTGCGCGGGTGCGTCCGGCAGGGCGGGACCGAGCAGGGTCGCGGCGTAGTCCTCGGTGGCGGGGTTCATCCCGTCGCACTCGGCCGTGGCGGTCAACACGCGCGGGTGCGAGTGCCCCACCCCGTCGATCACTTCCGCATCCAGCGCGGACATGTCGTACGGACACAACAGTTGCCATGCCACGCCGTCGAACGCGAGGTTGAGCAGGGCCTCGTGGTGTCGGCACTCGACGATCTCCTGGGCGCTGCGTCCGGCCCAGATCGGCTCGCCGATGCCGCGGAACACGCGTGCGCCGTGGTGTTCGGCCCAGTCCTGCCAGACCGGGATGATCCGGGCCGGGTTGCGACCCACCCGCTCCATGTCGATCCAGGCCACCCGGTCGGCGTCGGCGCCGAGTTCGTCGCGCAGCGCGCCGGCCCGCGGTTCGATCACCGCGACGCCGACCGCCTCGTCGTCGGCCAGCCCGGCCCGGACGAAGCCGGCGGTACGCTCGACGAACTCGTCGATGCCCGCGTAGAGCAAGGCGTCGTGCCGGAACATCGTGGCCGTCGTCATCGGGTCGTCACCTTCTCCAATACCAGACCGGGGACCCGGTCCCATCCGGCGAGCCGGACGAGCACGCACAGTTCCTCGGAGGCGCGATGCAGGACCAGGCGCCTCCCCGGCTGAATTCGCAGGGCGGTCTCGACCAACGTACGGATGCCGGCGACGTCGATGAAGCGTAGCGACGACACGTCCACGTAGAGGTCACCGGTACCGCCCGCGCTCTGCGTGACCAGGGCCGAGCGTACGTGCGCGCAGTTGTCGAGGTCGACCTCTCCGAACAGGCGCACGCCGAGCGGTGGTGAGGTTCGCTCCACTCGGAGCACCCCATCCGCGTAGTCGACGCTCATGCACGCCCCTCCCGTCCGACCGTCCTCGGCGACTACCCGACATCAGCCGTCCGACACCGCTCACCCCATGCGTCGCCGCAGCCACGTCAGTGCGCCGTGCGCCTGTGCCCGCTGGAACGGCCGCAGTGTCGGCAGTCCGGGCGGAGCCGGGCGCAGACTGCTCTCGGCGAAGAATCCCGCGGCGGCGGCCAGCACGGTGGTGATTCGGTCCGGATCCACCCGCCGCGCCGCCAGGTGCGCCTCGATCAGATCGATGGCCGGATCGCCGTTGTGCATGATCACACTCGGTGCCATCACGACCACGTCGAACCACGCGGCGCCGATCACCGCCCACGGCCAGTCGACGAACACGACCCGGTCCGGGGTGAGCAGGATGTTGTCCGCGCGCAGGTCGCAGTGTACGAGCGCGGTGCCCTCGGCGGCGCTCTTCCAGTCGGCCGCTCGGGCGGCGAGCCGGTCGACGTTGGCGCGGGTCCACGGCCCGAACGGTTCGGGATCGAAGCCCCGCCGCCAGGCGCCGAACGTCTTGGCGAACGCCTCCGCGATCGTGGGCACCTCGATCGGGGACGGGTCCATGCCGGCGGTGAACTCGGAGTAGGCGGTCAGGACCCGTGCGAGGTCCCCGAGGCGCCACGGTTGGACCGGCGTGTGGCCGTCGATGTCCTCGAACACCAGCGCCACCCAGTCGTCGAGGTCGATCACGGCAAGCAGGTTCGGTACGGGGGCGGCGGCCGGGAGCGCGGCGGTGATGCGGGCCTCGGTGCGGTGCAGATCGGGCGTGTCCGGGTTGGCCTCGGTGCCGACGGCCTTGACGAACGCCCGCCGCCCGTCCGCGAGTTCGATGCGGGCGGCGACGCCCGGCGAGAATCCGCCGAGCTGGGTGACGGCGCGGGTGACCGGTGCGCCGAGCCGGGCCTCGACGGCGGCACGCAGCGCGGCCGGCGCGGCCTCCCACGACATGCGGACGCCGGCGGCTACGGGAGGGAGAGGAACGCTCGGGGTCGCCGCGCCCACCCGATCCGGTTCCGACACCCCGGTCTCCCGGCCTGCCCTACTCCCGCTGCCGGCCCCACTCCCGCCGCCGGCCCGACCCACCCGACCCACTCCCCCCGTCCCCTCGGCCGCCGCCGTCGTACCGACCGACTCGCCCACGCTCTCATCGCTCATGCCCATCAGGATTTCGACCCCACTCGCCCCGGGCAACCACATATCCACCCGCACCGCCGAAACAACGCGCCCACACCGGGCGGGCCCAGGGGCGTGTCTTCACCCCCGCCCGGCGGCGTGTCCTCACTCCCCCGCCTCGCGGGGCCCGACGCCCCCTACCTCTGCTCCGCCAAAAACGCCGCCACCGCCCGGGCCATCGCCACCGGCTCGTCGTCGTGGATCCAGTGCCCCGCGTCGGGGAACTCGACCAGTCGCGCGCCCGGCCGCCGGGCGACCATGTCGCGCGCGAGGCCGGCCGGGAGCAGCGTGCTGTGGCCGCCGCGCAGCACCAGGGCCGGGACGGACGAGCCCAGCCAGTCGGACCACCAGTCGCCGATGGCGCCCTCCTGTACGGCCATCATCTGCTCCCAGTCGAACAGCAGCCGGTAGCCGTCGCCGTCCCGCTCCGCGCTCTGCATGAAGTAGCCCGCGTCGGGTACGCCCCGTGCCCGGATCGCCTCGGACAGCTCGGCGCGCGTCGGCGCCGCGCGCGGCCAACCGCGGACGTCCAGGATCGGCTGCTCGATCTCGGGCCGGCGCATCACGGGACCGACGTCCTCGACGATCAGCGCGCGGACCAGGTTCGGGTCCTGGGCGGCGAGCCGGTACGCGGTGATGCCGCCGAGCGAGTGGCCGAACAGGACGACCGGGCCGGCGTCGAGGTCACGGATGAAGTCGGCCGCGTCCGCGATGAAGTCCTCGTGTCGGAACGGGCCGGGGTGTGGGTGTCGGCCGTGGCCACGCTGGTCCGGTGCGACGACTCGGGCCGCGCCCGCGAGTTCGACGGCCATGCGGGTGAAGATCGCGCCACGACCGAACGAGCCGTGCAGGGCGACGAGCGTGGGGCCCCGGCCGCCGAAGTCGAGATATCGCATCGACCCACCCTCTCAAACACCCCCACACACCGACCGAAGCCATCCGGGACGACGCCCCCGACCGCCCGCGCCCGCCCTCAGCCGACCCCGACTGCCCCGACTCTCCGACCGCCCACCACCCGCACCCCAGGCCACCTCGGACGATTCGCCCGCCGATGCGTATCGGCGGCGCGGCCGTTACCGTTCCGTCCAATTTCGGCCATGTGACGTCCACCTGACGCACCGTGGGCCGCCGCTACCGTTGCCGGCATGATCCGCATCCCTCTCACGTCCCTCGGAGTCGTCCGGTGATCGGTTGGTTCGAGGCCGTTGTACTCGGCTTGGTCCAGGGGCTCACCGAGTTCCTGCCGATCTCCTCCAGCGCACACCTGCGCATCGTGTCGGCGTTCGCCGGCTGGGAGGACCCGGGTTCGGCGTTCACCGCCGTGACCCAGATCGGGACGGAGACCGCCGTCCTGATCTACTTCCGCAAGGACATCGGCAACATCGTCGGGACCTGGGTGAAATCGCTGTACACCCCGTCCCTGCGCGGCGAACTCGACGCGCGCATGGGCTGGTACATCATCGTCGGCACGTTGCCGATCGGGGTTCTGGGCCTGGTGTTCCAGGACACCATCGAGACCACGTTCCGCGACCTGCGGCTGATCGGCACGACGCTGATCGTGTTCGGTCTGATCCTGCTGTTCGCGGACCGGATGGCGTTGAACAACCGAGGGATGGACAAGCTCAACGGCAAGGAGTCGTTGATCTACGGCTTCGCGCAGTCGCTCGCGCTGATCCCCGGCGTCTCGCGCTCGGGCGGTACGGTCACGGCGGGTCTGCTGATGGGATACCGGCGCGAGGTCGCGGCGCGGTACTCGTTCCTGCTGGCCATCCCGGCGGTGCTGGCCTCCGGTGGGCTGGAGTTGTTCAAGATCGGCGAGGGGCCGGCACCGGCGTGGGGGCCGACGATCCTGGCCACGGTGGTCGCGTTCGTGGTCGGCTACGCGGCGATCGCGTGGTTCCTGAAGTACATCAGCACGCACAGCTTCACGGTCTTCGTCGCCTACCGCGTGCTGCTGGGCCTGGTCGTCCTGGGCCTGGTCGCCTTCGGCGGATTGGAGCCGACGGCAGGATCCTCGGAGTAGCACGCGCCACTCCTGCCCGGAGCGGCCTCATCTGCCTCCCACCCGCTCCGACCACCCGTTCCAACCCACCTGGTCCAACCCACCTGGTCCGACCCACCTGGTCCGACCCACCTGCTCCAACCCGGCCGCCCGGGCCCGTCGCGCGAACCACTGCGCACGACAGGCCCGGGCGTCTCGCGTCATCCGACCGACCGTACGAGGAGCGCCGCGTCGCGCAATCGCCCCCTCGTCCCGGTGACCCGCCCGCCCCGCTCACCCGCACGCCCGTCCCGTTGCTCACTCGTCGCCGAGCATGGCGAAGGTGAAGGCCAGTCGGCGGTCGATCCAGGGGGCCAGGACGCGGACCGGCTGGTAGCGGCCGTTCGTTGTCATGACGAGGTCGCCCGCGGCCTTCCAGGCGAGGACGCGTGGGCGGACCGGGCCGATGGAGCCGTCGGGGCCGGAGAGCAGGGTGTCGAAGGTGAGGCTGAGCGCGGTGTCCGCCGTGTGCGCCGCCAGCCTGCGCGGATCGGTCGTGGCGAAGAGGTTGCGGCCGACGATCTCGGGGCGGCCGGGTTGGTCGATCCGCCACGTGTGCTTGAGCAGGCGACGAGCGGGCGGGATCCGGCGGATGGTGCCGACGAGTTCCCCGTCGGGGGCCCGGACCCGGTCGTGGCGTACGTCGTCGATCGTCTCGGCGGCGTCCAGCGTGCAGAGCAGACTGCCGTCCGGCAGGTACAGCGAGCGGCGGTCGTCACCGGCGAACGCGCAGGGGGTGTAGAAGGCGTCCGAACCGCCGCCCCGGAGGATCCGGATGCCGACGGTCGAACCGGGTGTGGGCGTGGCGGAGCGGGACTTCGCGGAGGCGAGCGAGCCGTACCTGAACGCGGTGACGCGCTGCCAGTCGGTCGGATCCTCGGAGGTCGGGGCGGCGTCCGCCTCGTGCACCGGCGTGCCGGACGCGTTCGACCCGGAATCGGCGGAGTCCGGCCTCGACTCCGGCCCCGACTCCAACCCCTGCCCCGGCTCCGGTTCCGGTATTTCCACCGATTCCGTCGCCGGCGAAGCCTCCGGCGCAGTTTCCGTCGGTCCCGTCTCCGGTTCCGTCTCGGTGCGCGCCCTGCGCCTGCCGAACACCATCCGAGCCCGCTCCTCCTCCGTCACGACACGTCGGTCCACGGGCGTGTGTGCGAAGGGGCGTCGTGCGCACGCTGTCCCCCGACCGCCCGACCGCCCGTACGCCTGCGCGCGCCGATGACGGGACCGACCGTATCGGGCGGGCTCAGTCGCCCTCGAACCCGGCACACACCGCCTTGCGTCCACTGGTGCGCAGCTCCACCTTGAAGCGGTGGCTGAGCGCCGCGACCACGAGCAGGCCGCGGCCGGCCTCGGCGTCCTCCAGTACCTCGACGGGGGACGGCAGCGAACACGGCAGACAGTCGAGTACCTCCACCCACAGGACTCGGCCGTGCAACGACGCGGACACCTCGTAGTCGCCGTAGTCCCCGGCGTGCTCGACAGCGTTCGAGGCCAGCTCGGAGGTGACGCGGACCGGGTCGTCGGACTCGAACCCGACCCGCTCGCAGAAGCGCCGCACATGCGCGCGGGCGGCGGAGACGGTTTGCGGTTTCGACACGAGCCGTACAGTCGAGCGCGTTCTGGACACGGTGGTGGCCACGTCTCCCCCTCCAGTCGGTCGGGCTCCTGAGAGCACCGTGATCGAATACACCCTGGAAACGGGCCCGAACTGCGATTATCGGTCGCCGATCGCCCGCGATCTGGTAGAAACCGCGGCAAGATCGGTGGACCACTTGGAAGTTACCGAATCCGAGCGCCTTCCGGGCGGATCGCTTGGCAAAGAAACCCGCGAGTCGCGCCGGACAACCCGCGCGTATGACCCCAACCAGCCATCCGAGCCCGCAAGTTCACCGAATCCGCAGGTCACACCCACCCTATCGGCGGAGCGACGGGAGCGGGCGACGAGCGTACGGCGGCGAATTCCCGGGGCGTGTCGGGCGCGCCGAGGGGAGTGAACGGGCGCGGAACGGCGCGCGATGCGCGAGCCGAACGGCGCGCAGGGGCGCGCGTTTTCGCGTCCCGTCGCCCGTCGCCTGTCACCTGTCGCCCACCCCTGCCCCCGCCCTCCGTCAGAACCGCACCGAGCGCTCGATCGACTCGATCTCGCGGAAGCGTTCGCCGGCGCTGCTCGGTGCCGAGGACAGCATGTAGATCGGTACCGTGCCGGTGTCGATCACGGTGACCCGCAGCCGGAACGGTGGCACGTTCTTGTCCTCGGGAGTGCACTCGATGTCCATCAGCCACGCGTTGCGGCCGTCGAGTCGTGCCGCCTCGCTGGAGCGGACCGTGTCCTGGGCCTTGGCCGGGTAGATCAGTTCGAGCTGGGCCCGGCCCACGGTCTCGGCCATCTCCGGCATCGAGCGCGACTTGGCCACGAACACCTCGGTGTCCACGACACCGACCATGAACGTCCCCAGCGGGTTGTTCGGGTCGGCCGTCGGCTTGGCCGTGGGGTTCACGGTCTTGGGGTCGACCGTGGAGGCGACGGAGGAGTACAGGCCGACCACCGTGTCCGGCGGCTTGGCGTACCAGCCCTGTGGCAACACGTAGGAGACGTGTGCCTTCTGGTCGCGGATCTCGCCGGGTCGGGCCGAGTGTGTGGTCGACGGCGTCGCGGACGGCTCGGCCTTGGCATCCTTGTCGTCGCCGGGGCCGCACGCGCCGACCCCGATCAACGCGGCCACCGTCACCGCGAGCGCCGCGCGCCTCATTCCTCGACCTCCACGTCGCCCGCCTCCACCGCGGCGCGGTAGGCCGCCTCGACCTCGCCGGTGTCCGCGCCCTCGCGGTCGAGCAGGTGGGCGTACAGCAGGCGCGAACCCTCGATGCCCGCGTCGAGCGCGCGCCGGATGTGCTCTCGTGCGGCCTCGATCCGGCCCGCGTCCAGCTCGGCGTCGCCGAGGTCGACCAGCGCGTCCTCCTGGCCGGCCTCGACCGCGCGGGTCAGCCACGCGATGCCGTCGTCGACCGCGTCGCCGTTGAGCAGCAGCCGGCCGAGGTTGGCCATCGCGAACTCGTCGCCGCCCTCCGCCGCCGGGCGCAGCAACGCCTCCGCCTCGGCGGCGCGGTCGAAGTCCTGGAGGAAGGCGGCGAAGTCGTTGGGCGCGTCGGGGTCGCCGGCTTCGAGCGCGCTGACGTACCAGCGCTCGGCCGCCTCCGGCTCGTCCAGCGCGTCGGCCAGCAGGTTGGCGATCGGCAGTGCCCACCGCGACTCGCCCAGCCGGTGCCGCTCGGTCAGCAGGTCGACGGCGGCGTCCGGTCGGCCGGTGACCTCCAACAACTCGCTGAGCGCGTCCACCGCCTCGGCGTCGCCCTCCGCCAGCGCCTCGCGCAGAATCGCCTCGGCGGTTTCGTCGCCGCCCGCGAACATCAGCTCGCCAGCCTTGCGACGGGCTTCGGGTACACCGGCGTCGGCTGCTTCCAGGTACAGCTTGACGGCGGCGTCCATCCGCCCCTCGCGCACTGCTTGATCGGCCTGGGCGATGTGGTTGGTGCCGGACATGGTCCTGCTTTCGATTCGCGGAGCGTAGACCCACGAGCCTGCCACATCCGGCACCGAACCCCATCCTTGGCGCAAGGCACACGGACGGTCGGCGTCGGCTCGTGGCGCCCGCCCGCCCGCTCGGAACGGATGCGGTGCGATCTCCCCATGTACGGTCACCCACCGCGTCTCGGTGAACGTGTGCGGGAGGAAATTACCCGTCCCGCGGACGGCCCGGTGTGGTGGGGTGGCCCGATGAACGTGACCTCGCTCGCCTACCGCACCGACCTGATGCTGCTCACCCTCCAGGGCAGCCACGTCGAGGAACGGGACGACCACCTGGTCGTCCGAACCCCGGCCAATCCCACCTTCCACTGGGGCAATTACCTCCTCCTGGCCGCGCCACCGGCCCCGGGCACGGCGGCCGGGTGGATCGACACCTTCCGCCGCGAATTCCCGGACGCCGCCCACGTCGCACTCGGCGTCGACGGCACGGCGGGTGCCGCCGGCGACCCGACCGAGCTGGCCGCCGCGCACCTGTCCGTCGAATGCAGCACGGTCCTGACCGCGACCTCGCTGCGCCCTCCCGCGCGCCCCAACACCACCGCGACGTTCCGCATGGCCGACTCCGACGACGACTGGGCCCAGGCCCTGGCGCTCAGCGAGGCCGGCAATCCCGGTTACGCCGCCGGCGAATACCGCGAGTTCGCCGCCCGCCGCCTGGCCGGCTTCCGCGACCTCCAGGCCCGCGGCCACGGGGCCTGGTTCGGCGCCTTCGAGGACGGCCGGCTCCGCGCCGGCCTGGGCCTGTTCACCGACGGCGGGGGCCTGGCCCGCTACCAAACCGTCACCACCCACCCGGACCACCGCAACCAGGGCCTGGCCACCACCTTGATCCACACCGCGGCCCGGCACGCCCGAACCCACTGGTCCGCCGACCACCTGGTCATCGTCGCCGACCCCGCCTACCTGGCCATCGACCTCTACCGCGCGCTCGGCTTCTCCGACACGGAATCCCAGATCCAACTGGACCTCGTCCCGGCCTGACCCGAGAGGGGAACGGTCCGCGACACCGGTCCGGCCGGCCGAGTGGATGCCCGCCCTCGCGCACCGCTCCCCCGCCGGCGAAGCCGAATCGCCTGCCGACGGCGGCCGGAAGCCCCCGCCTACGGCCGAGCGAACGCGATCGCCGCCTCACCCGCGTACATCAGGAAGGTCAGCGTCTCCTGGAAGTACAGCCGGATGTCGTCATCGTCGTGCGAGAGGTAGCCGATCGACAGATCCTGGCCCAACCGCAGCTCGTAGTCGCCGCCTCGGGTGGACAGGACGAACGCCCCGTCGATCGCGGGCGCCCAGATCGGCTCGCCGCCCAGGATCCGGGTCAGGTGCTGGCGGATCGGGTAGCCGTGGTCGGCCGCCTCGTTGACCGCCGTGTACGCCTCAGGACCCAACACGAGCTGATACCGGCCGTTGACACCCGCCAGCCGCAGTTCGGTGAGCGCGCGGCTGACCGCGTCGGGGTATTCGCGCACATCCATCGGCAACGTCACCGGTTCGTTGGTGGCCGCCGCCCGGATGCCCTCGATCGACGCGGCCGGGTAGCCCTCGAAGATCAGCCGGTCCTCGGTGAACGCCATCTTGCGCGCGGCGTCCTTGACCGGCTGCCAGTCCGCGTCCTTGGCACCGCGCTCGACCGCGTCCACCGCACCGCGCGTCACCGTGAACGGCACCCGCAGTTCGATCAGCGGGCGGAAGTCCCGACTGCGCGCCCGGACTCCGTCGGCCGGCGGTGCGAGGTCGCTCAGGTGCCCGGTACCCACACCGGCCGTCTCGCCGCCGTCCGGCCCCTGTACGTCCACGACCCGGCGACCCGCGACGTGCCGCTTGAACGTACGCCTGGCCTCGTCCTCGAGGTCCGCCCACGCGGCGTCGGAGATGGGGGCGAGCTCCCGGTGGAGATTGTTCATGAGGTGTGGCTCCTGCTTCCGGATCGGTGCGGCGACTTCGGTGCGGCGAAACGGACGAAATAAACGACATGAACCGAATGGATGGAACGAACGCACGGAACGGCTAGCCGGGACCCATCCCGGCCCCGGCCTCCGCGTCCACGCCCAGGCCACCGATCCCGAGTGAACCGTCGGCGGCGCCGACCGGCGCGGCACCGACCGACGCGGGAACGGCCCCGGACGGATCCGGCGTCGGCGCGGGCAGCACCACCGGATCGACCTGCTCTGCCCCGGCGGACGCCGCGCGCGGTTCGGCCGGCGCCGGCGGCCCGGGCGGATCCGCCAGGAAATCCGCGGTGGGCACGAAGAACAGCCCGCCCGTGATCGCCGTCGAGAAGTCCAGGATCCGGTCGTACGTGCCCACCGGCTTGCCGATGAACATGTTCCGCAACATCTGCTCGGTGACGCTCGGCGTGCTGGAGTAGCCGATGAAGTAGGTGCCGAACTCGCCGCTGCCCACCGTCCCGAACGGCATGTTGTCGCGCAGGATGTCGCGCTCGGTGCCGTCCGGATCGGTGATCGTGTTCAGCGCGACGTGCGAGTCGATCGGCTTGACCGCGTCGGGCAGCTCGATGTCGGACAGCTTGGTCCGGCCGATCACCTTCTCCTGCGCCTCCACGGGCAGCGCGTTCCACGCCCGCATGTCGTGCAGGTACTTCTGCACGATCACATAGCTGGCGCCGGCGAAGTCCGGGTCGTCCTCGGCGGTGACCGTGATCGCCGCGAACGCGTCCTGCCCCTCCGGGTTTTCCGTACCGTCCACGAAGCCCATCAGGTCCCGCTGGTCGAAGTACTTGAACCCGTGCACCTCGTCGACGACCGTCGCCGCGCCGGCCAACCGGTCCATGATCACGGTGGCCAGTTCGAAGCACAGGTCCATCGTCCGCGCTCGCAGGTGCAGGAGCAGGTCGCCCGGCGTGGACACGGCCCGGTGCTTGGCACCCACCAACTCCCGGAACGGGTGCAACTCCGCCGGGCGCGGCCCCTCGAACAGCCGGTCCCACGCGTGCGAGCCGATCCCGACCACACACTGGAGGTCGCCGTCCGGAATCCGGAAACCGACCGATCGGCGCAGTCCGGCCAGGTCGGCCAGGAAGTCGCGGACGGTGTCCTCCGCCTCGGCGCCCGCGTCGACGGTCAGGACCATGAACATCGCCGACCTGGCCGGCAGGCCCAGGATCGGTTGCGGCTGGGGCAGGGTCGACGGCGCGGTCTCCCGAGGCTGGGTCATGGTGCGTGGCTCCTCGCCCGATGGTGACGCCGGTAACAGTGGTGCGGGTGATGCAGCTGGTACAGATGGTGTCGGCGCTGACGACAACCGCGGCGCGACGACTGCCCGGCGGGCCCGGCACGCTCGACGAACACCGCCGGGATCGGCAGCCGCGGACCCGCGCCGAGCGCGCCGGATCCGGCCTCGCCGTCACTCGCCGCCACCCACAGCACATCGACGGATCGCCCGGCCGGCAAACCTGACCCGGGTCGGCGATGCGCCCGATTCGATCTTGTCCTTCGTCGTCCGCGTGGCGGCGGCGACACGGTTGTAGCCTTCGCGAACGAGGTCGAGCGGGTGCGGCGGCGAGTGCTTGGGGGCACGGATGGAGTGGAGCTTCACTCGGACGCGGCTGCGTGAGGGGTACGCGATCGCCGACGTGGACGCGTTCCTGGCACTGGTGCGCAGCAGCCTGGACGGCACCGCCGCGGTCCCGCTGACGCCGACTCAGGTGCGCGAGCAACAGTTCACCACGGTGCGGCTGCGCGAGGGCTACGACGAGGACGAGGTGGACGCGGCGCTCGACGAGATCGAGGCCAGGTTGGCGGCGCGGGCGGGGGCCTGGGGCTTCGACGGCGGGCGCGGACCGGACGGGCTGTGGCGTTCGAACGGCACGGCGAACCCGGACCGGCCGGCCGGGACGGCGGACGCGGTCGGCACGCCGGGTCCGGTCGACCGCTTCGCCGAGGCGCGGGCCGAGGCCGACGTGAAGGCGGTGACGCTGCGCCCGGCCGGGGAACGCTTCGACCTGGTCCGGCGCGGTTACGGCCGGGACGAGGTCGACGCGCTGGTGAACCGCGTCGGCGAGACGCTCCGGAACCGCGTTCGCCTGGCCGCCGAGGAGGTCCTCGCCGACCGCTTCGAGATCGCCCGGCGCGGCTACGACCGCGCCCAGGTGGACGCCTGGCGCGATCGAGCCGCCGACCTGCTGATCCGCCGCCGCCTCGACGACGCGACACCGGACTGAGCACACCGCACCGAAGATGACACCGGACCGGGTGGTGGGACCAAGCGAGGACACACCCGAAACCGGACACCGGGCCCGGCGGGGACACCGGCGCTCACCCCACCCCTTACGCCCCCGTCCGGATCACCTGCCGGATCGCCTCGCCGCTCGCCAGCGCCTCCATCGCCTCGTTGAGGTCGGTCAGCGCCACCGTCCCGGTGTGCAACTGCTCGACCGGCATCAGGCCGGCCCGCCACAGGGCCAGGTACCGCGGGATGTCGCGGCGCGGCACCGCGTCGCCCATGTAGGAGCCGATCAGCGATTTGCCCTCGCCCGCGAAGGCCAGGGCCGGCACCGCGTCCAGTCTGCGGCCGGGCCCGGGCAGGCCGACCGAGACCACCCGGCCGCCGCGGTCCACCGCGGCCAGGCAGTCCGCGACCACGGCCGCGCTGCCGACCGCCTCGATCGCGACGTCCGGGCCGCCGTCGGTGAGGTCGCGGATCGCGGTGACCGCGTCGGCCGGGTCGTACGCGTGCGAGGCGCCCAGGCGCAGCGCGAGTTCGCGCTTGGCCGGCACCGGGTCGACCGCGACGATCGGGTACGCGCCGGCCGCCCGCGCGCCGAGCACCGCGGACAGCCCGACCCCGCCGAGGCCGAACACCGCGACCGACTGGCCGGGACGTACCTGCGCCGTGTTGATCACCGCGCCCGCGCCGGTGAGCACCGCGCAGCCGAACATCGAGGCCACCTCGAAAGGCACGTCGCGCGGGATCGGTACCACCGACTCCTGGGCCACCACCGCGAATTCGGCGAACGCGGACACCCCGAGCTGGTGGTGCACCACCTCGCCCGCGGCATCCCGCAGCAGCGCGGGTCCGTGCAGCAGCCCGCCCGAGCCGTTCGCCGTCGCGGCGGCCGAGCACAGCGCCGGCCGGCCCTCGTCGCAGCGCCTGCAGTGGCCGCAGCTGGGCACGAACACGAGTGCGACGTGCTCGCCCGTCGCGACCCGGTCCACGCCGGGCCCGATCGCCTCGACCACGCCGACCGCCTCGTGCCCGAGTGCCATCGGCAGCGGCCGGACCCGGTCGCCGTTGACCACGGACAGGTCGGAGTGGCACAGGCTCGCCGCGGCGATCCGGACCAGCACCTCGCCCTCGCGCGGGTCGCCGAGTTCGAGTTCCTCGATCACGACGGGTCGGCTCGCCTGATACGGACGTTCCCGCGATATCCCGCGCAGGACGGCTGCCCTGGTCCTCACCGGGCGGCCTCGTCGACGCTCACCGCGGCGGCCCGGGGGTTGAGCCGGACGACGTCCCGGCTCTCCAACAGCGGCACCACCTGCCCGAGCACGATGTCGCGGAAGTGCTCGGAGGCGCAGTGCGCGGTGAAGTCGGCCTCGGCGTCGTACTCCTCATACAACACGATCGTCCGCGGGTCCACGACGCCTTGGTGCACGCGGTAGCCGCGGCAACCGGGCTCGGTCAGCGAGCACCGGGTCATCTCGTCGAGCAGCGTCAGGACCCGCTCGTACGTGTCGGGGTTCGTGCGGTAGCGGGCGACGACGACGTAACTCACGATGTGTTTCTCCTACTTGCCTGGATTGCACTTGCCTGGGATGCGCTTGGGCGGGTCGCGGACCCGAGCGCCGCGAGCGTGTCGCGGCGCAGGTCCCACAACCGGGGGTCGGACGTGGCCACCGCGACCGCGCCGAGCGCGAGCGCGGCGGCCGCGTCCTCGGCGGTCTCCACGAAGCCGGCGGCGACGAACGGCGACATCGCGCGCTTGGCCTCGGGGGTCATCCGGGCCACGATCACCGACGGCATGATCTCGACCAGATCGGGTCCGCCGCGGGCGATCGCGTCGGTGCTGCGGCGCATGTTGGAGCGGTCGGTCACGAACACTTTCTGCATGGTCAGCAGCCCGAGCGGGCGGCCCTTCTCCATCAGCGAGAGCCGGGTGCTGACCATGCCGTGCGCGCCCATCGCCTTGAGGAACTCCAGGGCGCCCTTGTCCTGGGCCAGGCCCGGGCAACTGTCCACGTTGACGAACACCGTCTTGCCCGCCTTGCCGAGCAGCTGCACGATGTTCGGCAACTGCCCGACCGGGATGGACGCGAGGATGCACACCTTCGCCGGCGCGCCGAGAAAGTTTTGCAATCGCTGGGGTCCGATGATCGACGCGATGACCGGGACCTCGGCGAAGGCGGAGGACAGCACGGAGGACATTCGGGGCCCGCTCGCGGGGCGTTGACTGGCGTTCATGACCTACCTGCGTCGGGTCTGGTCCGCCTCACGCGTCGAAGCGGTCGGGAAGGCCCAGTTTGCCAGGATTGAGTATTCCGACCGGGTCCAGGGTGTCCTTGACCTTGGCGAACGTGTCGAAGCCGGCGCCGAGCGCGGCCGGCAGGTACGGACCGCGCAGCAGGCCGCAGCCGTGGTGGTGGCTCAGCGCCGCGCCTTGGCGGATCAGCACCTCGTTGGCCGCGTCCCACACGGCGCGGTACCACTCGCGCCGCCTGGGCCGGTCCACGTCGCCGCGCAGCGAGAAGTACACACACGCGCCGTCGGTGTACGCGTGCGACTGATGCGCGGACGCGGCCAGCGTGCCCGGCACCGACTGGATCGCCGCGACCACCTCGTCGTACACCTCGGCCAGCGCGGTCCACGACCCGGCGATCTCCAGCGTGTCGGCGACGAAGCCGGGGCCGGGGGTGAAGCCGTCGGAGGACTTGCCGACCAGCATCCGGTCCTTGAGCCAGCGCTCGAACACCGCGTCGCTGTCCAGTTCCGGACCGTAGGCGAGGCAGACCTCCTCGCTGACCTTCAGCATCGCGTCGACCAGGATCGGGTCGCCCTCGTCCGCGATCAGCAGCAGGTTGGTCTCGGGGTGGTCGAAGTGCACCCCGCTCTCCAGCTTGTCGTACAGGCGCAGCACGGCAGGGGTGGCGCCGCGCTGCATGATCTTGCGGCACGCGTCCAGGCCCTCGGCGAAGGTCTCGAAGCCGAACGCGAGCGCCTTGGCGTAGGTGGGCAGCGGGTGCACCCGGATCCGGGCGGAGGTGATCACGCCGAGCGTGCCCTCCGAGCCGATGAAGATCTGCCGCAGGTCGGGGCCGGTGGCGGCGCGCGGGTAGTCGCCGTAGGTGGCCCGGGTGCCGTCGGCGTGCACGACGTCGATGCCGACGACCATGTCCTCGATCTTGCCGTAGCGCGTGGAGAGTTGACCGGCGCCGCGGCAGGCGATCCAGCCCCCGACGGTGGAGACGGCGAACGCGGACGGCCAGTGGCCGGTGGTGGCGCCGTAGGTCTCCTGGAGTTCCTTTTCGAACAGGTCGCCGAACATGCCGGCTTCCACGTCGACGACGAGCGACTCGGCGTCGAACGACACGATCCGGTTCAGTGCGCACAGGTCGAGCACGACGCCGCCGTGCACGGGCAGGGCCGCGCCGGTGACGTTGCTGCGGCCGGCGGAGGCGGTGACCGGGATGCCGGCCGCGTTGCAGATCCGCAGGACGGCGGCGACCTGGTCGGCGTCGACCACCTCGACCACGACCGCGTCCGGGGTGGCCGGGCGGCCGTCGGTCTCGCCGATCATGGTGCCCGCCCACCAGTCGCGGGTGCGGGCGACCACGTCGGCGCGGTCGGTGTACACGGCCTTGGCGACGCCGCGCAGGTCCTCGATCACCGACTCGGGGACCTCGACGACGGCGCCCTGGAGCGAGGCGTCGCCGTCGCCGACCGGGGTGTTGCGGGCCCATTTGGGCGGTGTGGGCGCGCCGACGATGTAGTCGCCGCGGTTGAACGGGTTGGTGATGGTCTGCCTGCTGATCACTTCACTGCTCCTTGGGGTGCGTCGAGCGTTGCGGGTGCTGCGGGTGCTGCGGGTGCCGTCGGTCCCTCGGACTCGCCGAGCAGGACCGCCTTCTCGTGCCGGACGGCCGCGAGGTAGTCCGCGACCTGCCGCTCGATCTGCGCCGCGGACAGGCCCAGTTCGGCGCCGAGCAGGCGGCCGACCTCGGGCGCGGCGGCGGCCGAGGCGTCGCGCGCGAACAGGCGCGAGCGGGTACGGCGGGAGAGCACGTCGTCCACCGAACGGGCCATCTCCGAGCGGGCCGCGTAGACCACCTCGGCCCGGATGTACGGCATGCCCGCGACCACCGGCTCGGCCAGCGTGGCGTCCTCGGCGAGCAGGTCGGAGACGAAGCGCGCCTCGGTGCCGTAGCGCTCGCCCAGGTGCGCGGCCAGGCCGCCGGATGCGGCGACCGCCTCGGCGTCGTAGCCGGCGCCGCCGATCAGCGGCAGGTTGGCGGTGCGGCTGCGGCCCTTGCGGCCGAGTACCTCCATCACCTTGTCGATCACCAGTTCGCCCATGTGCCGGCTGGTGGTGAGCTTGCCGCCGGTGACGGTGACCATGCCGCCGCGTCCGACGTCGATGTGGTGGTCGCGGCTCATGTCGAGGGTGGCGCCCTCCTTCTTGCCCACCAGCGGACGCAGGCCGCCGATGCTGCCGACCACGTCGTCCGGGGTGAGCTTGCCCTCGAACGCGGTGTTCGCGCCCTCCAGCAGGAACTCCATCTCCGGGCGGGTGCAATGCACGTCGTCGACGGAACCCTGGTAGTCCTCGTCGGTGGTGCCCAGCACGACCGAGTCGCCCCACCGGGTGCAGGTGGCGCGCCGGGCCCGGCCCGGGATCGGCACGGTGACCGTGCAGTCGATCCGGACCTTGCTCCACGGCACCACGATGTGTACGCCCTTGGCGGGCCGTACCCGCGGGTCGTGTCCGGGGTCGGCCATCGCGTCGACCGCGTCGCTCCACACGCCGGTCGCGTTGACCACCGCGGCGGCGCGCACGTCGAACCGCTCGCCGTCCACCTCGATCCGGGCACCCGCCGCGCGACCGCGCTCGTCCAGCACCCGGTCCACCTTGGCGCCGTTGAGCACGGTGGCGCCGAGCGCGGCGGCGGTACGCACGATGGTGAGGACCAGTCGCGCGTCGTCGGCGCGCCCGTCGAAGTACATCAGGCCACCCCGGAGGTGGTCCGCGCGCAGCGTGGGGGCGTGTGCGAGCACCTCGTCGACGGTCAGCCGCTGGTGCAGCTTGCCGATCCGCCAGCCGCCGACCAGGTCGTAGGTCCACAGCAGACCCTCGAAGCCCTTGGCCAGTCGGGCGTCGAAGACGCCCTCCTTCTCCAGGATCGGGAACAGGAACGGCAGCCGGTGCACCAGGTGCGGCGCGTTCTTGCGAAAGCGGTGCCGCTCCAGGAGCGAGTGCCGGACCAGGTTGACGTTGCCCTGCTCGATGTAGCGCAGGCCGCCGTGCACCATCTTGGACGACTTGGAGGAGGTACCCGAGGCGAAGTCGTCCTTCTCCACCAGGGCCACGTCCAGACCGCGCGAGGCCGCGTCGAGGGCGGCGTAGGCGCCGGTGACGCCGCCGCCGATCACGAGCACGTCGAACACGTGGTCCGCCAGTCGGCGCTTGGCCCGGCTGCGGTCGAGAAGCAGCGGCTTCCCTCTCGTGGCCGCCGCCGGCGCACGCCGAGGCTTGCGGGCGGGCAAGGTGATCACAACATCAACTCCTGGAATCTGTCCGACGGTTCGATGACCGGACCGTCGGGTGGTACGTGGTGCGGGTGGCCTCGCGGCCGGCCGGGGGTGGATGGCTTGGGGTGGATGGCCGGGGGTGGCCGGCCTGGGCCGGGCCGCCCGGGTCTCGGGTGGCCTCGGGCGGGTGGTCTCGGGCGGGTGGTCTCGGGCCGAACCGCGCTGCGGGTGGTCGCACGGCCGGCCCGGTGGGTGGCGCGGGCCCGCGCCTCAGTCGAGGTGCGGCGCGAGCACGGTCCGCCACGCGGCCCGTTGCTCCGCGCGTTGTTCGGGGGTGGTGGTGGGTTCGAAGATTCGGCCGCGCGGCTGCGCCTCGACCACCTCTTCGAGCGAGGACCACAGGCCCTCGCGGACGCCGGCCAGATAGGCGGTGCCGCGCAGGCTCGCGGTCGCCGAGTCCGCGGCGCGCTCCAGCGGCAGGCCGACGAGGTCCGCCTGGAGCCGCATCAGCGTGTCGCTGCCGGCCACGCCGCCGCCCACGCGCAGTCGCCCGAACGGCGCGCGCATGGTCTCGGCGACGCCGTCGATCAGATCGCACACCGAGTGCGCGATCCCGTCCAGCACGGCGCGGGCCACGTCGGCCCGCGTGGTGGCCAGGGTCAGGCCGCTGAGCGCGGCCCGCGCCTCGGGCCGCCACGCGGGGGTGCGGATGCCGGCGAGCGCGGGCACAAACCACTCGCGCCGACTCGATCCACCCTGTTCCCGTGCCTGGGCGGCGAGTTCGCCGATCTCCGCGGGCGAGGCGAAGAAGCCGAGGTCGTCGCACAACCAGCGCAGCGCGGACCCGGTGGTCGAGCAGTACGCCTCCAGGCTGAAGTGCGTCTTCTCGCCCTGCCGCCAGCCGGGTTGAGCCAGCACGCCGGTCACGCCGGGGATCGGCAACGCGGGAGTGTCCCCGGTGGCCGCGTCCACGAACGTGCCGGTGCCGTACACGCACATGCCCTGCCCGGCCGCCAGTCCGCCGAGCGCGATCAGCGCGGCGTGCTGGTCACCCATGACGGCGGCCAACGGCAGTTCAACGCCCAGGAGTTCGGGGTCGGTGCGACCGTAGCCCTGGTCGTCGTCGGCGAACAGGTCGGGCAACAGGTCGAGCGGGTAGCCCAGTTGCTCGATCCACTCGCGGTCCCAGGCGTGTTCGCGAAGCAGGTAGGCGCCGGCCGAACCGGCGTTGCTCGCCGAGACGGCGTGCGCCGCGCCGGCGGTGAACTTCCAGGCCAGCCAGGTGTCCACGGTGCCGAACAACAGCGTCCCGGCCGCGTACGAGGCGGCCACGTCGGGCACTTCGGCGATCTGCCGGGCGGCCCACAGGAACGGCGCCCTGCTGCCCACCGGCCGGCCGAGCCGCGCGGTCAGCGGCTCGTCCCATGCGGCCTCGTAGGCGAGCAGGTCCCGGGCGTAGCGCCGGTCCTGCCACACACAGGCCGGCACCAGCGGCCGGCCGGTGCGCGAATCCCACAACATCGCGGTGGCCCGCTGGGTGGACAGCGCGAGTGCGACGATCTCGACATCGTTCGCCCGCCCCCAGGCCAGCGCCTCGCGGCAGGCGGTCAGGGTGGCGGTCCAGATCTCCACCGGGTCCTGTTCGACCGAGTGTTCGTCGGGATGCCGCACCGCGATCTGCCGGTACGCCACGTGGCCCACCGTCCCGGAGTCCAGCACGACTCCGGCCCGGGTCCCCGTGGTGCCCTCGTCCACGGACAGGATGCCGAGGCGCCGTCCAGGAGCGTGCAACGTCTTCGTCATCACAGCCCTTTCGGTCCGAAATATCCGATTGCGATCTCCGCGTGCGAGTCTTTCGCGGGAGGTCTCCGTCAGCGGGTGACCAACGCGGGATTCGCGGGATTCGCGGGGTCCGCCGGATGCCCGGGCTGCCCGGTCAGGGTCGGCACGTCCGGGTCCTCGTCGGGCGAGATCGCCCGGGTCGGGTCCCACTTGATCGCCAGGCACGTGAGCAGGCCCAGCAGCGGCACGATCGCCAGGACCAGGAACGTCTTGTCCAGCCCGATGCCGTCCTTGATCTGCGGGAACAGGTACAGCCCCGCCACGCTGCCGAAGCTGCCGATCATCCCGGTGACGCCGGTGCCCAGCGTGCGCACCTCACTGCGGTAGGACAGCGCGGCGATCGACTTGCCGTTGGCGCCGGGACCGGCCGAGTGACAGAAGATGAACATCGCCGGGAGGATGAACGCGATCCAGGTCGGCACCCGGTCGAAGGTCAGGCCCATCCCGACCAGCATCACGAACACGCCGCCGAAGCCGATCGCCGAGCTGACCCGCAGGCCGAGCTTGCGGGCGAACCACGCGGACAGGATGCCGCCGACGATGCCGAAGGCGTTGAACACCATCGAGCCGATCGTGGCCTTCTCGAAGCTGTTGCCGAAGATCGCCAGGCTGATCACCGGCAGGTACCAGCCGACCGCGAAGTACTGCATGGACTGGCCGAGCGAGATGGCCGAGGAGAGCAGCGTGCGCGGCAGGTACTTGCCGCGGAACAGGATCCCGGCCTGCTTCATGCCCACGTTCGGCGGCACCTCGTCCGCGTCCGCGTCGTCGTGCACGGCTCCCGCGGCGGCAGGCTTCGCGGCGACGGCCTCGATCCCGTAGATCCGGCGCAGGTTGCGCACCGCGTCCTCCAGGCGACCCTTGGTGGCCAGCCAGGTGGGGCTCTCCACGAGGAAGGCCCACTGGAGGAGGAACAGGGACAGCGCGATCACCCCGGCCGAGCCGACCGACCAGCGCCAGATGTCCGCACCGACGTCGAACTTGAAGCAGATCAGGGTGAGCAGCAGGTTGCCGGTGGTGGCGATGTACCAGATGCCCTGCCACAGGTTGAGCCGGCCGCGCAGCGACTTGGGCGTGTACTCCGCGAGCAGCGCCATCGCCACCGCGAAGTCGACCCCGTAGGCGACACCGACCAGGACCCGGCCGATCCACACCACGGTGAAGTCGTCGGCGGTGGCCGCGATCACCGCTCCGGCCAGCGCGAACAGCTTGGCCATCAGCAGTGGGGGCACCCGCCCGATCCGGGTGGCCAACCACCCGCCGATCGGATTGAACAAGATGGCGAGAGCCGGCGCGGTGGCGGTGAGGATGGAAACCTGAGTACTGCTCAGCTCCATCTGCTTCGTCATCGGGGCGAGCCCGGCGCCGAGCGCGGCGTTGGAGTACGCGTCGAGGAAGAGGCCCCCGAACACGAGGAACCAGATGACCTTGGCCCGACCGGAGATTCTTCCCAGTCGGTCGATGAGCGCGACGACGTCCTTGACGCCTCTGACGCTCTGCTGCTGTGCCATGAACCCGTCCTCGGAAAAAAGGACCAGTCGGCGACACGCGAGCGCTAACGCGTAGGAGGGCACAGCGAAGCCACCGACAGGTGGTCTTCGTCTGTTCCTGCCAAAGAATGATCTGGACCTTATGAGCGAGATTTGGGGGTGTCAAGGGTCCATAAGCGAACGAACGCGATCCCTGATCCGTCGAGCACTGCTGATGCCGTACGGCACATACCCGATCGCATGCGCCGCCCGATGTGCGCCGGGGCGCATTGCCAGGCGGGTACGCCGCCGGTGTGCGCCGACTGTCGGTCACGGGCGGCCTCGTGCCACGCTGGTACGCATGAGTGACCGACCCGTCATCCGCACCCACCACAACGGCCGCGTGGTCGAGCTGCCCGGCACCCTCGCGGACATCCGCGCCGCCCTCCCCGAGAGCGATCGGGCCGCGTTCGACCACGACATCGACCACGCCGCCATCGACAACCTTCCGGCCGTCGCCTCCGCTTGGGCCAAGACCCCCGAGATGCGCGCCCACGACGACGCCATCACGACCCAGGTGGCGACCGGCGACCACAGCGGCCTCTACAACCCCGACGGCACACCCGTCGAAATGTGAGCAAATACCGAGTCCAGTACACGGACAACGCGCTCGCCGGGTATAACGCCCTGTCCTCCTCGAAGCGTCGGGAATTCGACCGCGCGGTCGACTCCATGTCGTACTCGCCGCGTACGTACGGTGACGCGATTCGCGGCAACCCGGACCGGCGCACTGCGGTACTGGCCGGGGTGATCACCGAGTACGAGGTCAGCTCCGGCGTCCTGGTCGTCACCATGCTTCACGTGCGTGGCCTCTGACCGGCACCCGCCCGACGCGCACCGTGCCCACGGATGTCGGCGTGAAAATCGCGCACCGAACGGGGCTCGCACAGGCGAAGATGGTCGGCATGATCCACTCTGCTGCTGATGACCGTTACGAATCGATGCGTTATCGCCGGGCCGGGCGTAGTGGGGTCGAGTTGCCCGCGGTGTCGCTCGGGTTGTGGCACAACTTCGGGGACACCCAGCCCATGGAGGTGCAACGCGCGGTACTGCGCCGGGCCTTCGACCTCGGCGTGACGCACTTCGACCTGGCGAACAACTACGGGCCGCCGTACGGGTCGGCGGAGGCGAACTTCGGGGTGCACTACCGGGCCGACTTCCGGCCCTATCGCGACGAGATGTTCATCGCCTCCAAGGCCGGCTGGGACATGTGGCCGGGGCCGTACGGCGACGGTGGGTCGCGCAAGTACCTGCTGGCGAGTCTGGATCAGTCGCTCGCCCGGATGAGCCTCGACTACGTCGACGTCTTCTACTCGCACCGCTACGACCCGAAGACGCCGCTCGAGGAGACGATGGGCGCGCTGGACACGGCCGTTCGGTCCGGGCGCGCGCTGTACGCCGGCATCTCCAACTACGGCCCGCAGGAGCACCGCCAAGCGGTGGCGATCCTGCGCGACCTCGGCACTCCCGTGCTGCTCAACCAGTCGGCGTACTCGATCCTGGACCGCGAGCCGGAGCGTGGCGTGCTGGACGCGGTCGGCGAGACCGGTACCGCGCTGATCGCCTATTCACCGCTGGCCCAGGGCCTGTTGACCGATCGCTACCTCGACGGTGTGCCCGAGGATTCGCGGATGGCGGTGGGCCACTTCCTCAAGCAGGACGCGCTCACCGAGGAGCGGCTGACCCTGCTGCGCGCGCTGAACAAGCTTGCCCAGGGTCGGGGCCAGACCCTCGCCCAGCTCGCGCTGACCTGGATCCTGCGCGACGAGCGGGTCGTGTCGGTGATCGTCGGGGCAAGCAGCGTACGGCAGTTGGAGCAGAACCTGTCCGCCGTCGGGCAACCGGACCTGACCGCGGCCGAGATCGACGAGATCGACCGGCTCTGCGCCGAACTCTGAACCGAGCCGGCGCCGGCGCGATCCGAAGGCCGCGCTCGGAAGGCCGCACTCCGAAGGCCGCGACCGGGAAGCGGCCCTACGCCCGCGCCGCCGAGGACGCGTGCAGGTCCCCGGCCTCGATCGAGGCCAGGGACGCGACCACTCGGCGGCCCGGTGCGGGCGTGATCGCAGTGGTCGAGGACACCGCGAGGACGGCGCACCCGGCGGCTTCCGCCGAGGTGACGCCGACCATGGTGTCCTCGACCGCGACGCACGCGCTCGGCTCGACCCCGAGCGCGGTCGCCGCGGCCAGATAAGGGGCGGGGTCGGGCTTGGTCCGCGCCACGTCCTCGGCCGCGACGGTCACCGCGAACCGGGCCGACCCCAACACGTCCCGTACCAGGTCCACGACCCGGCGCGGCGACGCCGACACGATCGCCAGCGGCACCTCGGCGGCGGCCAAGGCGTCGAGCAGCGCGACGACTCCCGGCAGCGGCTCGATGCGATCCGCGACCCTGGTCGTGAACGCCGCGTCCAGCGCGTCCGTCAGCTCGTGCACACACGGTGCCTCGGCCACCACCGTGTGCAGGTACACCGCGGTGTGCCCGATCGCGTGCCCGACCACGTCCGCCGCGTCCGTCTCCCCGAGCACGTAGCCGACCCGCCCGGCCACGTCCGCGACCGCTTCCCACCACAACTGCTCGGTGTCGACAAGGGTCCCGTCCATGTCGAACAACACGGCGGCAGGCAGATCGACGGACACGCTGACTCGTTTCGATGGCGTGAGGCGAGGACGTCACGACCCTCTCAGCCCGACGTGAGCACAGTGCCACCACCGGGTTGCGGTCGCGTGAACGTGTGTGAACCCCGCCGCCACGGGACCGTCCCCCCGTCGCATGCGGCCCGTCCGAGCCCGTGGCCGGCGGGCGAGCTCCGTGGTCCGCGCGCCCTCCCGCCTCAGATCACCGCCGCCCGCAGGGACAGGACGTCGGGGAGGTGTTGGGCGATGCGTTCCCAGCGGTCGCCGCCGTGTCGGCCCCGGTAGATCTCGCCGCTGCGGGAACCGAAATACAGGCTCGCGTCCTCGGCGTCGTCGGTGCACATCGCGTCGCGCATCACGGCCGTCCAGAAGTCGTCCGGGAGGCCGTCGCCCAGGGCCGTCCAGGACTTGCCCGCGTCGTCGCTGCGGTAGACGCGGCACAGGCCGTCCACCGGGAAGCGCATCGCGTCGGCGATGAGCGGGACCACATAGACGGTGTCCGGGCGGTGCGGGTGGACCACGATGGTGAAGCCGAAGTCGGCGGGCAGGCCGTCGGCGATCGACTCCCACCTGGCTCCCGCGTCGTCGCTGCGGTAGACGCCGTGGTGGTTTTGCAGGAACAGCCGGTCGGGGCGGTCCGGGTGCCGGGCCACCTTGTGTACACACTGCCCGTACTCGGGGTACTCGTCGGGCAGGAACGTCACATGGATGCCGGTGTTGGACGGGTTCCAACTCGCGCCGCCGTCCTCGGTGACGTACACCCCGCCGGTGGACATCGCGACGGTGATCCGGCGCGGGTCGGTGGGGTGCGGCAACACCGTGTGGATCGCCTGGCCGCCGAAGCCGGCCTCCCAGTGCGGCCGGTGCGGGTGGTCCCACAGCGCGCGGACGAGTTCGAAGGAACGGCCGCCGTCCTGGGAGCGGAACAGCGCGGACGGCTCGACGCCGGCGTAGAGCACGTCGGGTTCGGCACGGGAGCCCGGCACCAGTTGCCAGATCCGCTCGACCGAGGCGCCCGCGTCCGCCGGGAAGCCGACCCGGCCCAGGTCCGGTTCGCGCCAGGTCGCGCCGAGGTCGTCGCTGGTGACCACGACCGGGCCGAAGTGCTCGTGGACGACGCCCGCCATCACCCGGGGCGTGTCCCCCCGGGTGTCGATCGCGACCGAGTAGACGCCGGTCATCGGGTGGTGCGGCCCGGTGTACGCCCAGGACCCGTCGTCGCGCGAGCGACCGATCCACAGGCCCTTGCGGGTGCCGATGGCGAGCAGGACGGACTTCGTCATGGGTGACCTCCAGGCAGCGTTCCGTTCCACGGGGAACGCTACGCGGCCGAAGTGACATTCGCCCGATTCGACGCGATCCGATGGGATCCGGCGAGGTCCGGTGAGGTCTGGTGGGATCTGTCGTAATCCGAATGAATGTCGGCCCTACGGCAACGGACGTCGCCCCGCGAAGCCCAGGTCGGCACGGTGATACCAGCCCAGCCGACGATCGCCCTCCAGCCAGCACAGCAACACCGGTACGCCGTCCAGGTCGGCCGGGAAGTCCACGAGGAGCGGCGCGAAGCCCTTGAGCTCCGCGCCGGTCTGCTGGATCTGCGTCATCAGTTCGTCGAGCCGGGCCTGCATGCCCTTGAGTTCGGGCAGTCCGCCGAGTTCGGACCGGGCCCCGCCGCGCTCCAGCGCCGCGGTCAACTCCGCCGCGTCCGCTCGTACGGTGATCAGCTCGTCGAGCACCGGCATCAGCCGGGCCAACTCCGCGTGTGCCTCGTCGACCGTGAACAGACCCATGTGCACAGCCTCCCACGTCGGGCGAACGTGCCACCGCCCGGCTGTACGACGCACCATCGGACGCACCCCCGGCACACCGCGCGGAGACCGCGCGTCGAGCGGCCGAGGGGTCACCCGAACTACCCGGCCGTGCCCCTACACCCCGGGGAAGGTCCCGTGGTTGGTGTGCACCCCGAGGACGCCACCGGCGGATTCGGCCCGACCGGTCAGGTCCCGCTCGATGTCCAGACCGTCGTGACTCATGGTGGGCCCGCGCCTGCCGACCGCGACCGCGATCAGGGCCACGACCACGAGCAAGCCGACGGCGAAGAAGAGGATCGTGATCACGGCGGCTCCTTGGGAATGCGCGGTGTACGTGGCCTGACGGTGCTGTCGGGTCCTACCCGACCCGACGGCGGCGCCGGGTTCTACATGATCCATGCCCGTTCCGGGCCCCACGACCCATTTCCCGCGCATCGGGCGGCCAGCGCACGCAGCCGGGACTCGTCGCCGTCCGCCGGCGAGTCCAGACGCAGGATCTCCTGGACGAAGCGGCGATTCGGCGGCCGACAGCGGATCTCCTGGGCCGCGGCGGCCTCCGCCTCCAGGAGCGCGCCGACCGCCTCACCGCGCCGGCCGAGCGCGGCGAGCGCGCGGGCGAGGTCGATCAGGTGCCGGGCCTGACGACCGCGCGGCAGGACGGCCAGCGCGTCCGGGGAGAACCGACCGGCGACGGCCCGCGCGTACTCGCCCAGCAGTACGTGTGCGGTCACCCGGTACAGCGGCACCTGGATCGCGCCGGGGTCGGCCCGCTCGGCCCCCTCCAGCAGATCGCGGGTGGCGGGGCGATCGCCGAGTCGGGCCGTGGCCAGTGCCGCGCCCAACCGCAGGGTACGCAGCGCCGCTCGGCCCGCCCGGCCGCGCAGGTCCAGCGCCGAAGCCAGGTCCGCCTCCGCCCCGAGGGCGAACTCGACGGCGGCCCCCGCGCCTTCGTGCCAGGCCATGGCACCGGTCAGCCGATGGGCCGCACGCGCCAGGACCACCGCGTCGCCGCTGTGCCCGGCCGCGGTGATCGCCCGATCGGCCGCGCGCCAGGCCAGGTCGGCGTCGCCGAACACCTGGGCGGCGGCGGAGGCCAGGCCCAGCGCGGCGGACCGGACGGCGGCCCGCGCGCACGCGTCGGACCCGACCGCCCCCGCGATCGGCACCGTCGCCGCCAGGACCGGCGGCACCACCCGATCCAGACACCCGTAGTCCGCGGCCGTGTACGCGGTCCACCCGTAGCTCAACTCTCGGCGCGGCATCGCGAGATCGATCCGCCGGACGGATCCCGGGCCGGCGGCCGGCGCGATGT
Organism: Embleya sp. NPDC127516; assembly: GCF_044765325.1. NCBI lineage: Bacteria > Bacillati > Actinomycetota > Actinomycetes > Kitasatosporales > Streptomycetaceae > Embleya > Embleya sp. NPDC127516. The sequence goes on from NZ_JBIWJT010000006.1 coordinate 401,819, forward strand.
CCACCCGGCGCAGCGCGGCCCGCACCGCGCCCAGCGGATCGTGCTCGTGCTGTTCCCGGTTCGGTTCCTCGGGCAGCAGTCGGTCGATCCCGATGTGCAGCACCCGCGCGGCCCTGGTGAGCAACGACAGGCGCGGATCCGCCTGCCGGTGGCCCGCCTCCACGTCCTCGACCCAGCGCACGGATCGGCCCATCAGGCGCGCGAATTCGGCCTGGGTCAAGCCTCGACGTACCCGCCAGTACGCGATCCGCCGGCCGATGCCGGTCGCGGTGTGCATGCCGGGCCGCTCCTTGGGGTATCGCCGAGTGTGCGCCCGATCACGTGTCGCCTCGGCGCGGCGCGTGATCGTCTTTGTGCACGGTATGTGCCGCACGGGCGGGAAGTTCCCCACGCGGACTGCGTGGATTCTGTCGGGTGCCCCGCCGGTACCTTCGGCCGGGTCGCGGCAACCGCATTTCGGGCCGGGTTGCCCTTGCGGGAGAGTCGATGAGAAAACTGATGCGCGTCCCCGGGACCGGCCGGACCCGAGCGGGCCGCTCGCGGTCGCGTCGTACGCCGTCGATCCGGACCCTGCTGGTCATGCTGACCGTGGTGCCCTCGGTCGCGATGGTCGCCCTGTGGGGCATCGCCACCTACCGACTGGCCGACCACGCGAGTGGCCTGGACCACCAGGTCTCGGTGGCCGAACGGGCCGGTACGCCCGCCTACAACACGATGGTCGGCCTGCAACTCGAACGGCGGCTGACCGCGGCGTGGATGGCCAAGCCGTCGCCGGCCGCGACCGAGGCGCTGCGCGCGCAGCGGGCCAAGACCGACGAGGCGGTACGGTCGTTCGTCGCGTTCGCGAACAGCGACGCCGCGGAAACGCCGGGCAATGTGATGTACCGGGCCGGTCGAGTGGCCCCGGAGTTGGCCGAACTCCCCGACGTCCGACGTCAGGTGGACGCGACCGGCGCGACCGGCCGGGATCGCTGGTTGGGCTACTACACGAAGCAGGTCGCCAACCAGATCTCCATCGTGCAGGCGTTGGCCGAGACGTCGGATGTCGATGTCACCTTCGAGGGCCAGTTCCTGGTGATCCAGTTCCGCGCCGGCGAGGCGATGGCGCAGGAGGACATGACGGTCTCGTTCGCGCAGCCCGGCGGGCGGTTGAGCCAGCCGGACTTCGCCGGTTTCGTGCAGAACGTGGGGGTGCGGCGGCATACGCTCGAGGACGAGATCGAGCCGTTCCTGCCCGACCGGCTGCGTCCGCTGTACATGGCGCTCACCCAGAGCCCGGCCTGGCGCGAGTTGGCCGCGATGGAGGACGCGATCATCGCCGCGGTGGACACCCCCAGGGACCAGCGCGGCGCCGCGTCCGGCATCGCGCTGCCCGCCGAGCTGGCGAAGTGGCGCGAGACGTTCGATCAACTCGCGCTGCCGAACACGGCCTTCGACTTCGCCCGGGTGGACCTGGTGTTCGAGGCGGGCGACGAGGCCACCGAGGACACTTGGAACCAGGTGTACCTGCTCAGCGCGATCGGCCTCGGCTTCGTGCTGATCGGCGCCCTGTTGTGTTGGCGGGTGACCCGCGCGGTGCGCCGGCGGTTGTCCCGGCTGCGCGACGCGACGGTCGAACTTGGCTCTCATCGGCTGCCGGTGGTCATCGAGCGGTTGCAGCGCGGTGAGCGGGTCGACCTCGCGGTCGAGGCGCCGGACGTGCCGGCGAGCGGGGACGAGATCGGCCAGGTGGCCTCGGCGTTCAACGCCGCGCAGCGGGCCGCGCTGGACGGCGCGGTACAACTGGCTCGACAGCGCGAGGGCTTCGCCAAGGTGTTCGTCAACACCGCGCTGCGCACCCAGTCCCTGGTGAACCGTCAGATCGGTGAGCTGGACGCGATGGAGCGCCGCCACCAGGATCCGGAACTGCTGCGCGAGCTGTTCACGATCGACCATCTGGCCACCCGCCTGCGCCGGTACGAGGAGAACCTCGTGGTGCTCACCGGCAACCGGCCGGGCCGGCGCTGGAGTCGCCCGGTGCGGATCGTCGACGTGGTGCGCGGCGCGGTGGGCGAGGTGGAGGACTATCACCGGGTCGAGGTCTACTCCGACCGTGATCTGCAACTGTCCGGTCCGGCGGTGGGCGGGGTGATCCACCTGCTGGCCGAACTCGTCGAGAACGCGGCGATGTTCTCGCCGCCGGACACGCCCGTGCACGTGCGGGCGGTGTCGGTCGCCAAGGGTCTGGCGATCGAGATCGAGGACCGCGGGCTGGGCATGTCGGCGGACGAGTACGCGGCGGCCAACCGGCAGTTGGCGGTGCCGGTCAGCTTCGACGTGATCGCCCTCGCCGAGGACGTGCGGATGGGCCTGTTCGTGGTCGCGCAACTCGCCGACCGGCTCGGGGTCGACGTGACGCTGCGGCCCTCGCCGTACGGCGGCACGCTGGCGATCGTGTTCCTGCCCGAGGAGTTGATCTCCCGGGAGTCGGGTACGCCCGGCGATCAGCCGAGTGTTGGGCCGTTCGAGCACGCGCTCGCGGTGACGGCGGACGCCGAGCCCACGGGCGAACCGGCGGCCGAGGCGGGCGAGGCGTCCGAATCGGTGCACGAGTCCGAGGACGAGGACGTCTCCCGGACGCGCCCGCCCGCTCGGCAGCACCCCGATCCGGTGGTCCGCTCGCTGGAGCGCGTACCGACGGTTCCCGCGTCCGAGGCCGGGGCCGAGCCGACTCCCGCATCCTCGGCGGCCGGCTCGGCCGCCGAGGAGACCACCGCCGACGGCCGCCGCGCGCTGCCGCGCCGGGTTCGGCAGCGCAATCTGCCGATGCCGTTGCACGGCGAATCGGGCATCGCGAGCGAGCCGGACCCGCGAACCGGGTCGAAGCCCTCCTCACCTCGCGAAGCTGCGGCTACCTTGTCCTCGTTCCGATTCGCGAGCCAACGCGCGCGCGAGGCGTCCGAACCGAACGCGGCCGGCGACGAGTCCGCGATCGAGACCGAACCCGGAACCGGGACCGAGCCCGTACCGGGCCCGAACCCCGTCGCCGGAAGCACCACGCACCCTGGGGAACCGTCATGACGAACACGCACGATCTCGCCGGCGGCACGGCCACCACCGCAACCGACAGTCGCCTGGACTGGTTGTTGACCGATCTGGTCAAGCGCGTGCATCAGACCCGGCACGCGATCGTGTTGTCCGAGGACGGACTGCTGATGAGTCGGTCCGAGAGCATCCCGCGCGACGACGCCGAGCAGTTGGCCGCCGCGGCGGCCGGGCTGCAGAGCCTGGCCCGCAGCATCGGCCGGGGCTTCGCGGGCGGTTCGGTGCGCCAGACGCTGGTCGAGATGGACGACGCGTTCCTCTTCCTGACGGCCGCGGGGAAGGGCGCGCATCTGGCCGTACTGTCCGAACAGAGCGCGGATGTAGGGGTGGTGGCGTTCGAGATGAACATGTTGGTGAAGAAGGTCGGCGAGTACCTCGGCACCCGACCACGCGCCGAGGCCGACGATCCGGCGGGTGGCCGGGCGTGACGTCCCGCTGGGAGCAGCCCTGGGACGAGGACGCCGGTCCGCTGGTGCGCCCGTACACGCTCACGCGCGGCCGGACCAAGGCCGTGCGCGACGCGGACCTGACTCTGATCACGCTGGTCACCACGGTCGCGCCGGACGAGCCGGCAGGCCGGGCCGCGGCCGCCGAGGAGCAGTCCTCGGGTGGGCGTCGCAAGGTTCGCGACAGTCGCGGCCGGCAGCCCGAGCATCAGCACATCCTGGAACTGTGTCGGGAGCCGCAGGCGGTCGCCGAGGTGGCCGCACTGATCGACCTCCCGGTGAGCATCACCAAGGTGCTCGTCGACGACCTGCTGCGCGACGGCCTGGTGACCGTACGCGCCCCGCTGGCCCTGGCCCGCACTCCCGATCCCGCTTTGTTGAAGAAGGTACGTGATGGTCTCCTTCGGCTCTGACCGGCTGCCCGAGGACGCGGCGGCGGTCAAGATCCTGATCGCGGGCGGGTTCGGGGTCGGCAAGACCACCCTGGTCGGCACGGTCAGCGAGGTGCCGCCGCTGCACACCGAGGAGGTGATGACCGAGGTCGGCGTGGGCGTGGACGATCTCGCGGGCGTCGAGGCCAAGTCGCGCACCACGGTCGCGCTCGACTTCGGTCGCATCACGCTGTCCGAGGATCTGGTCCTGTACCTGTTCGGCGCGCCCGGCCAGGAGCGGTTCTGGTCGCTCTGGGACGACCTGGCGATCGGCGCGCTGGGCGCGATCGTGCTGGTCGACACCCGGCGCCTGGACGCCGGCTTCGGCAGCATCGACTTCTTCGAGCGTCGCGGCATCCCGTTCGTGGTCGCGATCAACCGCTTCGACGCGGCCGTGGAGTACACGGTCGCGGAGGTCCGCGACGCGCTCGACCTCGGTCCGGACGTCCCGATCCTGCCGTGCGACGTGCGGGTGCGGTCCTCGGGCCGGGACGTGTTGTTGGCACTGGTCGACCATCTGCTGGGCTCGTCGCTCGCGCTGGTCGCGCCACACGCCTAGCCGTACACCCGGCCGCTCGCGGACCCGCCGCGACGCGCGGCAGGGCGCTCGCTCGCGCACCTCGCGTCCCGCCTGTCACGACACGTCTCTCGGTCGCGTCGCGTCGGGTCGCGCGCACGGCCCGGCCGCGACCGGAAGCCTTCGCCTGCCGGACGGGCCGCTTTTCGGCCCGTCCGGCATGAGTGCGGGCGGCCTGCGGACCGCCCGCACTCGCGTACACGTCACCGCACCGCGACGCCCGCTCGCATGCCGGCCACGCGGGCGGCCGAGGTGCCCAGCCCACGCGGCCCGTACCGCACCCGGGGAACCGCCGACGGCTCGACCGGCACGCGGGCCGCGGCCGAGCCTGCCGGGCCTGCGGGGCCCGCCGAGCTCCGGGCCACCTGCCACGGAAACGGCACCAGCGGCTCGGGATCCGCGTAGCGCCGGCAGTCCTGATGCCATTTCAGGATCGCCGCGTTCCAGTCGCCGAGCGCCACCGCGTACGCGTCCAGTGCCTCCCGGGCCGCCGGGGTCAGCTCCAGGTCCTCGTACATCGCCGGGAGTTCCACGGCCACGACCCGCTCGAACTCACGCATCCGGGAGGTCATCAGGTCGTTCACGATCACCAGCGCCTGGTCGAAGTCGCAGCCGAAGAAGTTGCGCACCACCAGGAGCAGGTTGTGCAACTCCCCCTCGACCTCGATCTCCTTGCGGTAGGAGAACACGTCGTTGATCATCCAGCCGAAATCGGCCGCCGAGTTCTCCATCGCCTGTACCGCGCGCGAGCGGTACGCCTGGTCCGGCACCACCTCGCCGTGCGAGAGCCGGGACAGGCTCTTGGTCAGATCGGAGCCGAACGTGCGGCGGCGCATCTCGATGTAGTCGACCGGATCCGGGATCCGGTTCAGCGCCATGTTGGCCAGCTCCCACAGCCAACTGTCCATCATTTCCTCGATGGTGCGCCGGAACCTGAGCCGCGAGGCGGGCGGCATCGGCCCGGCGGTGCGCGACCACAGGTCGGCCAGCGCGCGCTCGAGCGCGTCCGTCGGCACCGGCGCCGCCTCGCCGTCCACCGGCATCAGCGTCTTGAGCCGCTCGGTGTAGGCCTTCGCGCCGACCTGGTCGAGCGAGCGGCCGAACACGATCGGGTAGTAGTCGTCGCCGTAGGTGCCCCACGTCAACCACGCCGAGGCCACGTCGAGTTGCTCGAGCGACACGTCCGGCGCGATGCCCGCCGCGCACAGCGGCAGGTCGAATCCGCGCAGGGCCCGCTCGTCCCAGATGCCCTCCCCCGTGATGCCCATCCGCGCGGCCCACTCGACCACGTTCTCCCGGGAGGTGTCCAGGTGTCGGTTCAGTCGCGGCGCGAACGGCAGGTAGAAGTCCGGGATGTCGTAGGGCTCGACCGACTGGAAGGGCACATGTGTGAATCCGCGCAGCCCGCTGTTCAGTCCGGCGACCAGTCCCGGCAGGATCCGCGCGGCCGAGGTGCCCATCCCTTGAGGCCCGGCCAACACCCCGGCCACCGTGGGTGTCCCGAGGCCACCGGTCGAATCCCCGCTCGCTCCGGCGCCGTTCATGTACCGGCTGGAGCGCATGTGCCACTCGTGCCCGCCCGACTGCCAGTCCTGGAGGCCCTTGACGTAGGCCATCACATCCATGCAGGACTGCGGGTCCAGGCCGTGTTCCACGAACAGCGGCGGGAGTTCGGTGAAGGTGGTGTGCTCGAACTGGTGCAGCCGCGAGGTGAGCAACTCGTTGACGGCCTCGGCGGCCTCCTGCGTGGTGCAGCCGAGGAACTTCTCGAAGACCAGGACGGCGTTGGCGTTCTCGCCCTCGTTCTCCACCTCGCGCTGGTACGAGAACAGGTCGTTGCGCAGGTGCACGCCGTCGGCGAAGGTGTCCTTGAGCACCCGCATCGGGCGCGAGGCCGCGATCACCGCGGGCACCTCGGCGCCCGCCGCGTACTCCACCAGGTTGGCCGACCAGGGCGCGCCGCCGACCTTGCGCCGCATCTCGATGTACTCGACGGGGTTGGCGACCCGGCCCTCGTTGATGTTCGCCAGTTCCCACAGCGACTCCTCCAGGAGCGCCTGGGTGCTCTCGGCGAACCGCTCCCGCCAGTCCTGCGACATGCTCGGTACGGTGCGCGCCCACAGGTCGGCCAGTCCCTCCTCGACCTGATTGGTCGGGGCCGGGACCGGGGTGGTGGGATCGACCGGCATGAACGCGCGCAGGCGTTCGAGGTACGCCTTGGCGCCGGCCGTGTCGTGGGTGCGTTTGAAGATGTCCAGGAAGTGGTCGTCGAAGAAGAAGACCCACACGTACCAGTCGGTGACCAGGTCGAGTTGCGGGCCCGTGCAGTCGGGATGGGTGTACGCGCACAGCAGTGCGTAGTCGTGCGAGTCGAAGTCGTGCTCATCCCAGATGTCCGAGCCCTCGATCATCCGCATCCGTCGGGCCCAGGCCTTGGAATGCTCGCGCGCGCCCGCCAGATGCGGGTTGAGCCGCGCCGGGTACGGCACGTAGAACTGCGGGAGTTCGAAGGGTTGTGGCATACGGTGCGCCCCTTTCGCCACGGCACACGCTAGGTCGCGCGAACGCCCGGGAGCGGGCGACGAATCGGTTCTCGCTCGATCTGGTGAAACCTGCCCGGACAGGCTTAACGATCTTGGTGGGCGGCCACGTGGACGAGCGCGGCGACGAAGCGGTCCACCGCGTCCGCGCTCGCCGGGTCGGGACGCTGCGGGCGGGCCGCGTACACGCTGCGTCGGGGTGGATCGGCGAGCCGGTGCAGGGTCAACTCGGGGTGGATCGCCCGGGTCAGCAGCCCGGGCGCGAGCATCACCCCGAACCCGGCCACCACGAACGCCTGTTTGCCCAACCACCCACCGCACTCGATGTCGATCCGCGGCGTGAACCCGGCCCGGGCGCATGCCCCGGTGAGCACCGCCGCGGCACCCTCGTAGTCCTCCACCCAGGTCTCGTCCGCGAGTTCGGCCAGGTCGATCACCTCACGCCCGGCCAGGCGGTGGCCTGCGGGCAGTACGGCGCGCAGTTCGTCGTCGAGCACGTGGGTGAGCCGAATCCCCGCGTGCGCGGGCAGGCCCGGCGGGTAGTCGGTGACCACGGCCACGTCGAACTCGCCGTCCAGTAGCCGCGGGATCAGTCCGGGTGAGAAGTCCTCGGCGAAGGTGACCCGTACGCCCGGCAGTTCGGCCGTGAACGCGGTGAGCGTGTCGGGCAGCAGGGATACCGCGGCGGTGGGCACCGCGCCCACCCGGACCCGGGTACCGACCCGGTCCCGGGCGGCCCGCACCTCCTCCTCGGCCCGCTCGACCCGGGCCAGGATCGCCGCCGCGTGTTCGCGCAGCACGTCGCCCGCGGGCGTACTGCGCACTCCGCGGGCGTGCCGCTCCAGCAGCACGGTGCCCAGGCGCGCCTCCAGGCCCGCCACCTGGCGGGACAGCGCGGACTGGGTGTATCCGAGCGTGTGCGCGGCGGCGCTGATCGAGCCGTGGCGGCACACTTCCAGAAACGAACGCAGGGCGAGCAGGTCCATGCGCGGTGACTCTACTGGCGCGGCGACGCAGAGCCATGCGTGGCACGCATGGCAGTCCTGCGAAAGATGCGCTGGCGGGATGGATGGCGCACGGGTGAGGATGAGCGCATGACGACTGCGGATCGACTCACTCACATCGCGGCGCCCGAGGGCGTGCGGCCGGGCAACGGCTACACCAACGTGGTCACCGGCACCGGCCGGCTGATCGCGGTCTCCGGGCAGGTCGCCTTCGACGAGGACGGCAATCTGGTCGGCAGGGACGACCCGGGCGCGCAGGCCCGGCAGGTGTTCGAGAACCTGCGCCGCTGCCTGGCGGCGGCGGGCGCGACCTTCGACGACGTGATCAAGCTGACCTACTTCGTCACCGACATCGGGCAGCTGCCGGCGGTCCGCGCGGCCCGCGACGAGTTCGTCGACATGACCCGTCCGCCGGCCAGTTCGGCGGTCCAGGTCGGCGCGCTGTTCCTGCCGGAGCTGCTCCTGGAGGTCGAGGCGTTCGCGCTGGTCCCGGAGACGGACGAGGCCGCCGAATGAGAATCGCCGCGTGTGGTCTGGGACGGATGGGCGCGGCGGGCGCACAGGCGCTGGTGGCGGCCGGACACGAGGTGACGGTGTGGAACCGCACGCCGCGCACGATATCGGGCGCGGCGACCGCCGCGAGCGCGGCCGACGCGGTGCGGGGCGCGGACGCCGTCGTGCTGTTCGTCTTCGACGGGCCGGCCGCCGAGGCGGTGTTGCTCGGTCCGGCCGGCATCGTCACCGGTGCCGCGCCCGGCACGCTGGTGATCAACGCGACCACGCTGGCTCCGAACGAGTCGCGCCGGCTCGCGGTGGCCGCTCGCGGGGCCGGGTTGCGGTACGTGGAGGCGCCCGTCCTGGGCTCGGTGCCGGCGGTCCGCGCGGGCACGTTGACCGTGCTGACCGGGGGCGGGCCCGAGGACGTCGCGGCGGCCGAGCCGGTGTTGCGCGCGTGGTCGCACGCGGGCGAACGGCGGTACGCCGGACCGGTCGGCGCCGCGACCGCCCTCAAACTGGTCGCCAACCTGGGCCTGGGCATCGCGGCGGCCGGACTGCACGACGCGATCCGACTCGGCGCCGACCTGGGCCTGTCCCGCACGGACGTGCTGGACGTGCTCACGCGCAGCGCGATCGGCGGCCTGGTCGCCCGCAAACGCGACCGCCTTGACCAAGCGGCCTACACGGACGCCGACTTCACCATCGCCGCACTGGCCAAGGACCTCCTCCTGGCCACCGAGGCAACCACCACATCCCTCCCGGTGGCCCGCGCGGCAGCACACGTCACCACCACAGCAACCCTCACCACCGACCCAACCGCAGACATCGCAGCCCTGGGCCGCACTCAACCCGACCAACACCCGAGCCCACCCCCAACCCCAACCAACGTCTGATCCCACCCGACCCGGCCGAGCTTGATCCCACCCATCCCACCCGGCGCTTGCGGCTCTCAGCCCGGCCGGCACTTGAGGCCACCCAGCCTGGCCGGCGCTTGAGGCCACTCAGCCTGGCCGGCGCTTGAGGCCACTCAGCCTGGCCGGCGCTTGAGGCCAACCGAGCCGAACCAACGCCCCAGGTCAGCCGAACTCCCCCAGCCCGGCCGGCGCTTGAGGCCAACCCAGCCCCGCCGGCGCATGAGGCGAACCAGCCCGGCCGGCGCTTGAGGCCACCCCAGCCGAACCAACCCCCAAGGCCAGCCCAACTCCCATCAGCCCGGCCGGCGTTTGAGGCCACCCCAGCCCGGCCGGCGCATGAGGCCAACCGAGCCCCGCCGGCGCATGAGGCGAACCAGCCCGGCCGGCGCATGAGGCCAACCGTGCTCCACCCCCGTCGCCCGCAAGGCCACATGGCATCATGGCCCCGCATCAGGTCGGCCCGCCGCACGCGGGCCCCCGACGGTCCCCGAAGGGTGGCGGCACGTGCTCGTCCAGGTACGCGTAGTCGGCGACGGAGGTGCGGAAGTCGCCGCACTGCAACGGTGGTTGGCGATGGATCCGGACGTCCGCGGCGGCACCGTGACCAGTTACGCCGAGGACGACACGACGGGCGCCATGGGCACCACCCTCGACGTCGTCAACATCGTGCTGAGCAACGGCATCGCGCTCGGCGGCCTGATGACGGCCATCGCCGGCTGGCGCCGCTCGCGCGCGCCGATGTCGGGCCCGGGCGGCCCCGACATCGTGATCCGGCGCGGCGAGGTCGAAGTGGTGCTGACCGGCGCCACGGAGGCGGACATCGGCCGGGCCGTACGCGCGTTGGAGGAGCCCGGGGACCCTGCGTGACGGTGCCGGCGGCGGAACTGGCCGATCCGGCGGCCTCGCGCGCGGTGTTGATCGGTACGCACGCGTACGCGCATCTGGAGCACTTGCCCGCGGTGCTTCGCAATCTCCAGGAGCTGAGCCGACTGTTGTGCGACCCGCGACACTGGGGCCTGCCCGCAGGCCATTGCACGGTGGTCGGCCAACCGGCCTCGGCGAGCGAGGTCTTGGACGCGCTCTCCCACGCGGCGGCCGAGGCCCGGGACACGCTGCTCGTCTACTTCGCCGGGCACGGCCTGGTGGACCATCTCGACGACTCGTTCCACCTGGCGCTGCCGAACACCCGCCCGGATCGCATGTACACCGCGCTGCGCTTCGACGACGTGCGCCGGGTGTTGCGTGATCCGAGCACCCGCGCGCCGCGCAAGGTGCTGATCATGGACTGCTGTTGGAGCGGCCGGGCGATGGTCGGCGCGATGAGCGGGCGGGATCGGGCCGGGCAGGTGGCCGTGGCCGGCACCAGCGTGCTCACCGCGACCGCCGAGACCCGCCGGGCGGCGGCCCCACCGGACGAGGAATTCACCGCGTTCACCGGCGAGTTGATCAACATCGTCAACGAGGGCGTCGAGGATGCGGCCGAGTTGATCGACATGGAGTCGCTGTATCTCGCGCTGCACCACCGATTGGCCGCCCGAGGTCGCGAACTCCCACAGCAGAGCAACCGCAACACCGCGGCACGGATCTGCGTGTTGCGCAACGCGGCATGGCCGAGGCCGTCGGCTCAGGTCACCGGCCCGACGACCACCGGATCGCAGCCGGCGGAGGTCGACGACCTCGCGATCGGGTTCTCCCACATCGCCAGGGCCCTCGCACGTCGCTACGGCCCCTTGGGCAAGGACGCGGCGAACGACGACTGGCTGCGCGGGTCGGCGGGGCGAGCCGCCGAGTCGATCCTGGCCCGGCTGGACACTCGACTGCACCCGGGTGCCCGGATGGCCGTCCGGCTGCTGGAGCGCGTCGCCGAGGACGCCCACGACGGGACCGTCACCGCGATACTCCTGGCCGACGCCATGGCGACGCGCTGTCGCGAGCTGATCGCACAGGACACGGTCGACCCGCTCACCCTGATCCGGGACCTGGTGCGGCAGACGGACGTGGCGCGCGCGTGGTTGCGTTCCTCGGCGGTGCCGATCGAGGACCGGCAGATCCGGGGCCTGGTGGCCGCCGCCACCGGGCGCCGGACCGCGAGCGCCGTCGCCGAGGCCATCGATCGGGTCGGCCGCGAGGGCACGGTGACCGTGACGACCGGTCCGGGCCGGTCCTGGCAGGTGGTCTCGGAGGGAAGCACGGCACAGATCCGGGTCGGCGCGGCGAACGAGGAGGCCGCGTCGCAACAGATCGAACTGCTGCGCAAGAGCGTCGCGATCGTGCACTCCGCGTTCGAACACGGCATCGTGCCCGGGGCCGGGGCAGGCTATCTACGGATGGGCAACCACCTTGCGGAGGAGGGGAGCCCGGCCCATTCGGTGCTGTCCCGGACGTCGACCGCACCGGCCCTGCACCTGGCGAGGTTCGTGTCGGGCGCCCCGAGCCTGCCCGAACTCACCGAACACGCGCTGCTCGGCCTGTCGTACGACATCCTGCACGAGACCTACACGTCGAGCGATCCCGAAGGGCAACTGTTCGACCCCGTACACGTCCTGGACGCGGCCCTGGCACAGGCCACGCGCACGGTGATCAGCCTGCTGCTCCCACTCCCCTCCGGAACCTGACCCGGCCGCGGAAACGCCCGACGGTCGACCCCATGGCCGACCGTCGGGCGTGATCCCGCGAATGCGCCTGCACCGGCGCCTACACCAACGCGTCCACCGGGCCGGCCGCCAGGACGCCCGCCGCGACCGCCTCGTTCAGCCATTCCGGGAACTCCAGCAGGAGTTGGTCGTAGAGCTCGGCGTCCGCGAGCAGCCTCGGGTCCTGTCCGGCGTGGAAGAAGCCCGCGTTGTCCACCACGCGCTGCTCCGGCACCGAGAGTTCGTCCAGCTTGCGGAGGAAATCGAAGCCCTTGGCCTCGGGGTCGCCGAAGCCGATGAACTGCCAGAAGATCGGCAGTCCGGCCGCCTCGCACAGCGCCTTCGCCGCGGCGGGACGGCTGGTCGGCGCACCGTCGGTCTGGAAGATCACCAGCGCCGGGTCGGTGCTGCCGGACGCGCGGTAGTGCTCGACCACCTCGGCGATCGCCCGGTGGTAGTTGGTCCGGCCCATGTGCCCGTAGGAGCCGTGCAGTTCCTCGATCCGTCCCACGTGGTTGGTGGGATCGAGGTCGGCGACGCCGTCGATGTCGGTGGAGAAGAACACCAGCGGCACAACGGCCTCGCCGAGTTGCGCGGACAGCGCGAGCGTCTGGTCGGCGAGGTGCTGCACCGTGCCGTCCTTGTAGTAGGAACGCATCGAGCCCGAGCGGTCCAGGACGAGGTACACCGCGACGTTGCGGCCGGTGAGACCGCACTTGCCCACGGCCGCCGCGGCGGCCTCCGCACGAGCGCCGAGGACGGGAGCGGCCTCCTCGGCGCGGGCGGGCGGCACCACGGCGATGGTGGTCGGCACCGCCGCGGCCTCGGCGACCACGAACGGCTCGGCCGCGACCTCGACATCGGCCGGGTCCTCGGCCGGTGCCGGCACGGGCGCCTCGAACTCGACCTCGGCCTCGGCGGCCTGCGTGACGACGGCCTCCCGCTCGATCTCCTTCTCGATCTCGGCTTCCGACTTGGTCGGTTCGGTCTCGACGGGCGTCGCGATCGACTGCGCCGGCACGGCGATCGACGCCTGCGCGGACCCGGATGTGTCGAACTCCGCCCGGGACTCCGGAATAACCACCGGTTCCGACACGACCACCGGCTCCGGGATGGCCTCCGGCTCCGGAACGACCACCGGCTCCGAGACCACCACCGGCTCCGGAACGACCGCCGGCTCCGAGACGGCCTCCGGCTCCGGCGAAACCGCGGAGTCGCGGACGGCCATCGGCTCGGGGACGATCACCGGCTCCGGTCTCACGGCCGGCTCGGGGCGCGCCTTCGGCGCCGATTCGGCGACCGGATCCGGCACGTCGACCGGGGACTCGGTCGGCGTGTCCTGGAGGTCGGTCGGCGCCGCGGTCACGTCCGTCGTCTCGGGTGTCTCCGCCGCCTCGCGGGACGCCCGCGAACGAAAGACGTTGCGCAGCAGACTCCTCAAACCCATCGGCGAATCCTTACCTGTGTGAGGGACGCCGTCCCGATGCTCAGGACGGTTACGTAAGGCTAGTCATGGGCTCGGCCGACCTGTGGGCGACCCGCGCGTACGACACCCCGACAGCCCCCGAACAGCCGAAGGAACGTCGGCCCGCGCGACCGCCGTCGCCCCTTCCCACCGCTGTGAGCAGCACGAACGCCGCGTCCATCGCAGCACACGCGGCCGACACGTCGTCGCCGGACAAGCGCGGCGGCCCGAACCGGCGCACCGAACCGACGACTTTGCGCCCCAACAGAGCGTGGCCGAACAGCGCGTGGCGCACGCGCGCGGCACGGGCCGCGTGGTTTCCGCCAGTTGCTTCTTCGGCAAGCTGCCCACACCGGCTCAGCCCATGAAGGTCAGCCGCACCGTCCGGTCCGGGTTGTCCCGGTTGGTGTCGACCATCGTGACCGACTGCCACGTCCCCAACGCGAGTTCACCGCCGATCACCGGCAGCGTCGCGTGCGGCGGAATCAGCGCGGGCAACACGTGATCGCGCCCGTGCCCGGGGCTGCCGTGCCGATGCCGCCACCGATCGTCGGCCGGCAACAGGTCCGCCAACAACGCGAGCAGGTCGTCGTCACTGCCCGCCCCGGTCTCCAACACCGCCACCCCGGCCGTCGCGTGCGGCACGAACACGTTCAACAACCCGTCCCGCCCACCGGCCACCTCCCGCAAAAATCCCGCGCACATCGCGCTCAGGTCGTACACCCGCTCCCGCCGCCCGGTACTGACCTCGAAAACCCGCGACACGGTCACCTCGCTCATCCCGCCATGCTCGCCCAAGCGCCGCCCGGTTCCGTGTTCTCGACACGGCCCGATCGAGGATTGCTTTGCTTTCGGCCGAATGCGTACCGACAATATGGAGGGGTACCTACCTGTCGGTAAGGATCGATGAGGCCCGGTCGGGAGGAGACGCGCATGGCTCGGCGCTATCAGTGCGGGCTCGATGCCGCGATGGATGTCATCGGCGGCAAGTGGAAGGCGTTGATCCTGTGGGAGCTGCATGTCGAAGAGCGGCGGTTCGGTGAGCTGCGCCGGGCCGTCCCCGGGATCAGCGAGAAGATGCTGATCCAGCAGCTGCGCGAGATGGAGGCCCGCGGAATCGTGCACCGCGAGGTGTTTCGCGAGGTCCCGCCGAAGGTGGTGTATTCCCTGACCCCGCTGGGCCGGTCGCTCAACGAGGCGCTGTTGCCGCTGGGGGTGTGGGGGGAGGTCAACGTCGAGCAGATCGCGGCGACCGCGCCCGAGAGGACCGGAACGCCGGACCCGGCCCGGCCCGCCGCGTAGGCCGTTTCCGGGCGAAGTTTCCCGTATTGGCGAATGCCCGGGAATAGCGCGGTGTGGTCTGCTATACCGCGCGGACGCACTCTGGGTGAGGCGTTGTTGACTTTTCGTAGCACTCGCCGTAATTATTTCGGCAGCGAATATCCGGATTGTCTGCGACGTCTTCGTTGAGCCACCGGGGTGTGAATATATGACCGAATACGTCCGAGTGTCCGAACAGCTCGCGCTGCCACGCGGCCCGGTCGACCCGATCATGGCCTCCGCCCGGCGGCTCGACACGTATCCGGTGCATGTCTGCCTCGACGAGGACACCGCGCTCGCCCGGCTGTGCGCCGAGATCGACGGCCGGCGGGTCGCGCTGATCACCGACGACACCGTGTTCGCGCTGCACGCGCGCCGACTGGCCGAACTCCTGGGCGCCGCCGGACTGGACGTGGTCGGCACGTCGTTCCCGGCCGGCGAGGGCAGCAAGAACCTGCGCACCGCGAGCACGCTGCTGGACTGGTTGGCCGGCACCTCGCTCGCGCGCCGCGACATCCTGCTCGCGGTCGGCGGCGGTGTGGTGATGGACACGGTCGGATGGGTGGCCAGCGCGTACATGCGCGGCCTGCCGTACATCAACGTGCCCACGACGCTGCTCGCGCACGTGGACGCCGCGCTCGGCGGCAAGGTCGCCATCGACCATCCCTCCGCGAAGAACCTGATCGGGGCCTTCTACCAGCCCAGGGCGGTGATCTCGAACGTCGGCTACCTGAGCACCCAGGACGGTCGCGGGCTGCGCGCCGGACTCGCCGAGGCGATCAAGACCGGGATCATCGCCTCCCCCGAGCTGTTCGAGCTGATCGAGCGCCGCCACGAGGCCATCCTGGCCACCGAGCCGGTGCCCACCGCCGCCCTCGTGCACGCCTCCAGCGTGCTCAAGTGCCGGTTGATCGCCCGCGATCCGTACGAGCGGGACCTGCGCCGGCCACTGAACTTCGGGCACACCATCGGACACGCGGTGGAGACCGTGACCGGCTACGGGCCGGTGCTGCACGGCGAGGCGGTCGCGTTCGGCATGGCCTGCGCGGCCCGGATCGCCGAACGGCGCGGGCTGCTCGACCCGGCCCTGTACGCGCGGGTGACCGGCCTGCTCGATCGGGTCCGACTGCCCACCACACTGGCCGCGTTGCCCGCCCGGTTGGATCCCGCCGGCACCGTCGAGGCGCTCGGTCAGATCCGCAAGATCCGGGACGGCCGGCTGCGCTTCGTGTTGCCCACCGCGCTCGGTGAGACGGTGATCACCGACGACGTGAGCGACGAGGAGATCCACGCCGCGCTCCTGGTCTCCCCCGCCGCCGAGGTCAGCTACGCGCACACCCGCGGAGGCGGCGATGGCTGAACTGGATGTGTTCGTGGTCGGCGGCGTGGGCGTGGACATCATCGTCCGGGTGCCTGAACTTCCTTTGCCGATACACGACTTCAAGGTTCCGCCGATCCGGCAGTACGTCGCGCACACGGGCAACGGAGTGGCGCTCGGCTGTCGGGCGCTGGGCCTGCGCACACACTTCGCCGCCGTACTCGGCGCCGACCCGGAGGCGGACTTCGTCCTGGACCACTACGCGAAGCAGGGCCTTTCCTTCGCGCACGTCACCGACGCCCACGGCACCCCGCGCAGCGTCAACCTGGTCGGCCCGGACGGCGAACGGCTGTCCCTGCACGACGGCCGACTGCCGGCGGACCTGGTCGTCGACCCCGACCTGTATCGCCCGGCGATCGCCCGCACCCGGCACGCGCACGTGTCGATCGGCGGCTGGTCCCGCCCCGCGCTGGCCGAGGCGATCGAGGCGGGCGTATCCACCTCGACCGACCTGCACGGCTGGGACGGGAAGGACCCCTCCCGGGCCGACTTCGCGTATGGCGCCGACCTGGTGTTCACCTCCACACACCGGCTCGGCGACCGGGTCGAGGAGGCCGCGCGCGACGTGCTCTCCCGGGGGCGGGCCAAGGTCGTGGTCGCGATGGCGGGTGGTCGCGGCAGCTACCTGGCCCTGCCCGACCTGCCGCTGCGGCACGTACCGGCGCTCGCGATGCGGGCCGACGAGGTGGTGGACACCAACGGGGCCGGGGACAGTTACGTCTCCGGGTTCCTGTACGCCTACCTCGCCGGCCGCGACTGGGCCGGCTGCGCCGCCGCCGGCACCCACGCCGGTGCGCACGCGGTGCGGACGGCCGGGACCCACACGTCGTTCATCACGGCGGAGGCGTTGGATCGTGCGCTCTCCTGACGGGGTCGGGAGGCGAGTCGGTGTGGAGTGGGCCCACCCGGAACGGGCCGGCGTCGGTCGCACGGGCGGCACCGTTCGGCGTCACGATCCCGGTCGATGTGACGATCGTTTCCCGGACCGTACTCCCGGCGGTGACCACGGCGCCCGGCAACAGCACCGAGCGCAGTACGGTCGCGCCCGGCTCGATCCGGCAGCCGGCGTGCACGACGCTGCGCTCGACGCGCGCTCCCGCCGGCATCTCGGCTCCCAGCAGACTCCCGTCGACGTACCTGGGAAACCCGTCCGGCAGACCGGCCAACGTGCGCGGGAGCGCGTGGGAGGCGATCGGATGCGGGTGGTCGAGCAGTCGCAACTGCTCGGTGCGGTACCGGTCGACCGTGCCGATGTCGGCCCAGTAGTCCGGCACCGGGTACGCCGTCACCCGCCGGCCGCCGGCGATCATCGCGGGCAGTACGTCGCGGCTGATGTCGTGCTGCCAGCCGTCCTCGCCGAGCGCGGCCAGGTCCGCCAGCACCGCGCGCAGCGCGTCGATGCGAAACACGCAGAACGCGGTGAACACCAGGTCCGAGGTGGGCCGTTCGGGCTTCTCGATCAGCGCTCGCACCCGGAGTTCGGCATCCGCCTCGACCATGCCGAACAGGTGCACGTAGCGGCGTTCGATCCGCTGTACGCCGATCGTGCAGTCGGCGCCCGAGGCCCGGTGTGCGGCGACCATCGGCGTGTAGTCGAACACGTAGACGTGGTCCGCGTGTTGGATCAGGAGATCGGTCGCGCCCGGGGCGAAGAGGTACTCCGCGTTGGCGAGCAGCGCGTCGGCGGTGCCGCGTTCGGCCGGACGCTCGGGCAGTACGGCGCCCGGTCCGCTGCGCGCCAACGCGTCGTGTGGGCCGAAGTGCAGCCGGGTGCCCGGGTGTTCGTCCCAGTGTGCGACCAGATGCCGGACCAGGTCGGATTCCCGGTGCTGGGAGAGCAGGACCAGTTCGGGCAGGCCGGACCGGACCGCGTTGGCCACGCTGAAGTCGACCAGCCGGCCGGACGCGGCGTACGGCACCAGTGGTTTGCACACGTCGGCGGTGAGCGGTCCCATCCGCTCGCCCAGGCCGCCCGCGAGCAGCGCGCCGCGTACTCCCTCGAGCGTCACCAGGTCCGCCCCGTGGCGACACCCGTGGGTACCAGGGTGCGCAGTCGCGCGAGCGAGGTCGTGATGCCCTGTTCCGTGGGCAGTAGGGCGTCCTCGTGTTCCACGTAGATCACTCCCCGGTAGTCGTCGTCGAGCAGCGCGGCCACGATGGCCGGCCAGGGCAGGTCGCCGGCGCCGAGCGTGCGGAAGCGGATCGCCGGTCCCGGGCCGTAGCGCGACCAACCGGCGCCGCGCGGTTCTTCGGCGCCGGACCAGCGTTGCAGGTCCTTCGCGTGCACGGCCGCGAGCCGGTCGCCCCAGCCGCGTACGGCGGCCACCGGATCGTGTCCGGTCGCGGCCACGTTGGCCGGATCGAGGCACAGGTGCACACCGCTCACCGCCGAGAGCAGTGCTCTCGCACTCGCCGGGTCGTACGCGACCTGCTTGGGGTGCGGCTCCACCACGACCCGCACACCCAGATCGCCCGCCAAGCCCAGGATCGGCCGCGCGGCGAGCGCCCACGCGTCGACGTTGTCCTGCCAACTCACGTCGCTGCCCGACCAGGACAACCAGCGGGCCAGGTCGGGCACCCCCAGCATCAGCCGCACCTGCGACGCTCCCACACCGGCCGCGAGCCGCACCGTGTCGAGCGCGGCGCGCAGGCCGTAGTCCCGCTTGGCCTCGGCCGTCCCGACGAACACCGGGTCGGTGTGCGGCCCGTGCGGCCCCAGCAACAACTGGGTGTCCCGGCTGTTGCTCACACAACCCACCTCGACCCCGACCTCCGCACACCGCGCGCGCACCTCACGATGCAGCGCGGGATCGGCCCGCCGCCCGGGATCCACCAGCGCGAAGCCGCTGTCGGCGGGCAGATCCACCACGCCCACCCCCGCGTCCCGCGCCACCCGCAGCGCCCCGGCCAAACCCACCGGCGCCAACGCGGCCAGACACAACCCGAGCCGGATCGGCGCCCCGCCGGCCGAACCGGCCGCCGCGACCGGCGCCCGCCGTCCGGCGACCGACCCGCTCTCCGCCGCCGCGACACTCCCGCGCACGGTCGCCGGCCCGGCGGAGAGCTCCGTCGCGGGCTGCCCCCGGCGCTGTGGGGCGACGCCAGGGGCGGTTCCGGGGTCGATTCCCCGGGCGGTTCCCGTGACGGTTCGTGGTGTCCGCTCGTTCGGCGTCCCGGTCATCGGCGGTCCCCCTCGCTCGGCTGCGCTTCGGCAGATCAGAGATTGCGGGTGTGTGCCCAACTCTTCGGCGGCGAACCCTCGTTCGCGACCAGCGCGGCGTACACCGCGTCGACCGGATCGGCGATCACGGTCGGCGGTTCGGCCGCGCCCAGTTCGGTGACCATCCGTCGACCCAACTCGGCGGCGTACGGCGGGCATCCCCGGAAGACGCCGCCGTTGAGCACGGCCCGCCACGTCCCGCTCAGTCCGGCCGCGTCCCGGGCCGCGCGTACGCCGTCCAGCAGTTCGTCAAGCGCGGCCCCGACCACCTCGCCGGCCACCGCGTCGCCCGCCTGCCAGGCCGCGCACACCTCGGGCGCGAGCGCGGCCACCCCGGCCTTGGGAAACGGCTCGGCGGCCAGCCGACGGGCCAGTTCGCGCGGGCCGTGCGCCGCGAACAGCGTGGTCGGCCGCCCTCGACCGTCCGCTCCCCGTACGGCGGCCCGCAGACCGGCCACACCGAGCGCGTACGCACTGCCCTCGTCGCTGCCCAGGTACTCGCATCCGCCGATCACGACCGGCGGGCCCACGTCCGGCCCGGCGGCGGCCACGCAGGCCGAGCCGGTTCCCGCCACCACCACGACGCCCCGCCCGGACAGCGGCGGCGCGAGCAACAGCGGCGGCACGTCCCCCGACACCACCAGCCGTCCCACGAAACCCTGTTCGCGCGCGATCACGGCCAACCGGTCGATCTCCCGCGGCGGGGTGTCCATGGTGATCGTCGAACTCGCGAACCACCCGACCGAGGGTCCCAAGCCCAGGTCCGACGCCATCTCGGAGAGCAGTCGCACGAGCGTCGCCTCGGCCGCCGCGCCGGCCGAGGCGGGATTGACCGACTCCCGGGTGTACCGCGTGCCGAGCACCACGGCGGTGGTGTGCGTGCCACCGGCGTCGATCGCCCAGTACTCCACAGCCGCCACAGTCGAAAGCCTCCGCAGTCGGTCGAAATCCAACGCCGCAGGTCACGCTACCGGTAGGGGATGCCGGCCGAGGGTAGTGGTTGAGCAGTACGGTGGGCGACACTCTCGGTCACTCCCGACGAACGGAGCGTCGATGCGGCACGGCGGCGGCGGTGTGCTCGGCCTGGTGGCTCCCGCGACGAGTTGGGGGCTGTTCTGGGGCGGTTGGGCCGCGTTGATCCCGACGCTCAAGGACGAACTGGCACTGGACGACCGGCAGCTGGGTCTGGCGCTGTTCGCGGTCCCGGTCGCGGCGGTGCCCGCGATGCTGCTCACCGGGCCGGTCGCGCGCCGACTCGGGCCGCGCACGCTGCCGCTGGTGACCGCCGCGTTCGCGCTCGGCACGCTCGCCGTGGCCGGCGCCGGGTCCCGGTGGACGTTCTCGGCCGCACTGCTGGTGATCGGCGCGGCCAGCGGCGCGATCGAGGTGGCACTGAACGCCACCACGGCCGCGCGTGAGGCGCTCACCGGCGAACGGCTGTTCAACAAGGTCCAGGCGGCCACTCCGCTGGCCATGGTGCTCGCCGCGCCGGCGGTCGGCCTCGCGCTGCATCTGGGCGCGTCCGCGCGCGCGATCCTGGTGGCCATCGCCGTCCTGGTCGCGCTCAGCGCGGTCCTGGCCATCGACGGCCGCCGGTGGCAGGAACAGGAGCCCGACCCGGCCGGCACCACCCGTGCCGGGCGCGCGCACGGCCGCCTGTTGACCGCCCTGCTCGTGGTCGGCACGGTCGGCGCCATCGTGCTGCTGATGGAGAACACCGTCGAACAGTGGGGCGCGATCCACCTCGCGGACGACCTCGGCGCCGGTTCCTTCGTCGCCGCGTGCGGCCCGGCCGTGTACATGGCGGGCCTGTCCGCCGGCCGGATGCTCGCCCAGTGGCGCGGCGAGCGGGTCGACGAGCGCACCCTGGTGCTCGTCGGCGGCGCACTCGGCGGCCTCGGCCTCGCCCTCGCGGCGGCGGCTTGGTCCACCGCGTCCACGCTGGCCGGATTCGCGCTCGCGGGTGTCGGCCTCGCCCCGGTCGTCCCCACGCTGCTCGCCGCGACCGGGCGCGCGGTCGGCCCGGAGCGGCGCCCGCAGGCGATCTCGCTGGTCACCACGGTGTCCTATGCCGGGTTCCTAAGCGCACCACCGCTGGTCGGCACGCTGGCCGGCCGGCTGGGTCTGGGCACCGTCCTTGGCATCGTCGCGCTGTGCGGGGTAATGGTGGTGGCGGGGAGTGGGTCGCTCCGACTGTTGCCGGTGGATCACACGGACGAGGCCGGCGCGGATCGGCCGAACCAGCCGGACCGGCCGAATCATGAAGCCGGCACACCGAGCGACAAGCGGGGAGACCGGGGCGAGCGGGGCGACCCGCGCCCGTCGGGCGGACCGGGTGAGCCGACTCGGCCGAATCATACGAACCATCGGAATCACCCGAACCACCCGAACCACCCGAACGAGAAGGGGGTTTCCCGATGACCCGGGTCCTGGTGTTCGGATCGGGGTACATAGCCGGCCACGTCGGCACCCGGTTGACCCGACTCGGCCACGGTGTCGTGCTCGGCTCACGCCGCCGGCCGCACACCCCGGAGACCCGGGGGCTGCGCTGGCTCCCGGTGGACGTGGCCGATCCGCACCAGGTGCGCACCGTCGTCGACGCGGTCCGCCCCGACGCCGTGGTGGCCGCGCACGGGCCCTCGGACATCACGTGGTGCGAGGCGGACCCGGCGGGGGCGACCGCCGTGCACGCGGCCGGAGCCCGGCACGTGGTGGCCGCGCTGGCCGGCCGGACCGCGCGGACCGTGCTGATCTCCACCGACAACGTGTTTCCCGGGCACGCGGACAGCTGCACCGAATCCGACGCCACCGCACCCGCCAACGCCTACGGCCGGGCGAAGTCGGCCGCCGAGGACGCCTACCTGGCCGGCGGCGACGCGCTCGTATTGCGGGTCAGCCTGGTGTACGGGTGGGATCGGGCCGGTCTGCGGCCCAACTTCTTCACCACGTGCGCCGAACGCCTCGGTGTGGGCGCGCCGGTCGCGGTCCCGGACGAGCACTGGAACACACCCGTACTGATCGACGACGTCGCGGCGTGGACCACCGCGCTGCTGGACTCGCCGCACACCGGGGTCGTGCACCTGGGCGGGCCACGCCGGCTCTCCCGCGTGCAGTGGGCCAGGCACATCGCGCTCGGCTACGGCGTCGACCCCGAGTTGGTGACCGCCGTACCGCAGGGGGACACCGCGTACGCGTGCCGTCCGCGCAACGCCTGTCTGCACAGCGAGCGCGCCGCGCACCTGCCCGAACTGCGCGGCCTGGAACCGGTCGACGTGTACACGGCCGACGCCGCGCTGATCGCGGCGCCGACGGCGCACCACCCGTCGATCCCACGCGCCGCCTCGCCCGCCCCCGACACCCCAGCCGCCTTCGACGCTTCAGCCGCCTTCGACGCTTCAGCCGTCTTCGGAAGGGACCAGTCCTGATGGATCGTCATCTGTTCCTGGCCAGCAAGCGCGCCGCCGTCAGCTTCGCCCCGGATCCCGAGCACGGCCGGCTGCGGCCGTGGCTCGCGCCGGGTGGTACCGGAAACGTGGTCGCCGAGCAGGCGGGTGTGCTCGACGTGACCTGGATCGCCAGCGCGGACACCGACGACGATCATCAGGCGGCCCGGGAGAGCCCGAACGGCCTGGAGCTTCGGCTTCGTTCGGGGCGCGACATCCGGGTCCGGCTGCTCCGGCACGATCGCGAGACGTTCGAGGTGGTGCAGAACTTCCTCACCGCGCAGTTGATGTGGGCCGCGAACAACTACGGCTGGGACAAGTGGACGACGCCCACGTTCGGCCCCGAGACCTACACCGCGCTGGACCGGTTCGCCGAGTTCACCGAGGACTTCGCCGGTGCGCTGCTCGCCGACTCGGCCGACGTCGCGGACCCGGTGTACCTGGTGCACGACTATCAACTCGTCGGCGTACCGGCCCGGTTGCGCGCGGTGCGGGCGAGCGCGCCGATCCTGCTGTTCGTGCACATCCCCTGGCCCTCGCCCGACTACTGGCGGATCCTGCCCAAGGCGATGCGGGTCGGCATTCTGGAGGGCATGCTGCCCGCGACCACCATCGGCTTCTTCGCCGAGCGCTGGTGCCGCAACTTCCTGGACTGCGTGGCGGACCTGATCCCGGACGCCGAGGTGGACCGGAACGCGGGCGTGGTGCACTGGCGCGGCCGACGCACGGGGGTACGCACGATGCCGCTCGGCTACAGCCCGCTGGCCCTGGAGGCGGACCACCCACGCCTCCCTCCGGGCATCGCACAGTGGGCGGGCGACGCGCCGCTGGTCGTGCACAGCGGCCGGACCGACCCGATGAAGAACGCCGAACGCGCGGTGCGGGCGTTCGTGGCTGCCCATCGCACCGAGCCCTCGGTGCGCTCGTCCAGGTTGCTGGTCCGGATGAATCCCAATCGGCTCTACGTCGAGGCGAACGCCGAATATGTGCGCCGCGTGGAGTACGCGATCGCCGAGGCGAACGCCGAACTGGGTCCGGACACCGTGCGGTTGCACTGCGACAACGAGGTCGAGCACACCATCGGGTGTTTTCGCCGGGCCGACGTGCTGGTCTTCAACTCGACGGTGGACGGCCAGAACCTGAGCACCTTCGAGGCGCCGCTGGTCAACGAGCGGGACGCGGACGTGATCCTGTCCGAGATGTGCGGCGCGGCCGAGATCCTGGCCCCGGTCTGCCGCACGGTCAATCCGTTCGACCTGGTCGAGCAGGCCGAGGCGTTGATCGCCGCGTTGACCGCGCCCGCCGCCGAACGCAAGGCGGCGGCCGAGCGGCGACGCCGGGTGGCCGAGCCGTGGACGCTGGAGGCGTGGGTGCGCACCCAGTTGGAGTGGCTCGACGCGGACCACCGCGATGACTGAGTCGGTCGACGTGCGGGCGGCCGGAGCCGCCCAGGTCGCGCAGTACCAGTTGGGCGACGCGGTGTTGGTGCGCGGCGAGGGCATACGTTCGTGGGACTCCACCGGCCGCGAGTACCTGGACTGCGTATCCGGGACGTTCAACCTGGTGCTCGGGCACAACCATCCCGAGGTGATGGCGGCCGTACGCGAACAGACCGAGGAACTGGTCTTCGCCGCCTCGTCGTTCCGCACCGAGCCGACCGACCGGGTGATGCGCGACCTGGTCGAGCTGGCGCCGGCCAACCTGACCCGGGTGAACCTGCGCAGCAGCGGTGGATCGACCGCGAACGAGGGTGCGATCAAGATCGCCCAACACCACACCGGCCGACGCGATGTGATCGTGCCGTTCCGGGGTCACGTCGGGCAGACCATCGCGGCCACCGCGTACAACGGCAGCAGCCGGATGCGCGCGCCGTTTCCGGTGCACGCCGCGGGAGCCGTGCACGTGCCGGACGCGTATTGCTTCCGGTGCTTCTACCGGCAGACCCCGGACACCTGCGGCATGTTGTGCGTGGCGCGGATCGAGGACTTCATCACCTACGCGAGTTCCGGCAGCGTCGCGTGTGTACTGATCGAGCCGATCAGCGGGATGGGCGGCAACATCGTGCCGCCGCCCGGGTATTTCCAGGCGCTGCGGGCGCTGTGCGACGAGCACGGGATCATCCTGGTCTTCGACGAGATCCAGACCGCGTTCGGCCGTACCGGGGAGATGTTCGCGGCGGACCACTTCGGTGTCGCCCCGCACATGATGACCGTCTCCAAGGGCCTGACCGGCAGTGGCCTGCCGCTCGCGGCGATCCTGACCGAGGAGCGGATGGCCGACTGGGATCGCTCGCTGCACGGATTCACCTACGGCGGCCACACGCTGGCCGCCGCGGCCGCGGTCAAGACCTTGGAGATCGTCCGCCGACCCGGGTTCCTGGCCAACGTCCGCCGGGTGGGCGCGATCTTGAGCCGACGGCTACGCGGTCTCCAGCGCGAGCATCCGGTGCTCGGCGACGTGCGTGGGCCGGGGCTGATGCTCGGTGTCGAACTGGTCCGCCCGGACGGCGCGAAGGCGCCGGAGTTGGCCCAGGCGTTCCAGCGCCACCTGCACGCGCGGGGCATCCTCACCCGCGTGTCCGAGCACGGCCTGGGCAACGTGATCGAGTTGCGCCCGCCGCTGATCCTGACCCCGGCCGACGCCCATCTGATCGCGGACCGGTTCGGCGAGGCGCTGGAGATGTTGCGCGCCCGCACGGCGCGGGCCGGCTCGCCGGTCCCGGCCGCGCCCGGTTTGCCGCACCGGGTGGCCGAGGTCGCGCCGGCCACCTCCATCGGCGGTTCGGATTCGCCGCGATGAGGGTCGAGTTGGGTCCGGACGGCCCATCGTTGCGACTCGGCCGTCCGGACCCACCGCACGGGGAGCACGCGGTGCGAATTCGGGTGGAGCTGGCGGGCCTGTGCCGCTCGGACCTCAAGGAGGTGGCCCGCGAGCGCTACGGACCCAGCCAATTCGGCCACGAACTCGTCGGTTTCGTCGCCGAATCCACCCTGCCCGACGACCTTCCCACCGGCCTGCGGGTGACCCTGGACCCCAACGTGCGCCTCGCCCGCACCACCGGCTTCGCGACCGAGATGTACGCCGCCGGCCCGGCCGATCGGCTGTGCGCCGCCCTGCCCCGCGTTCCCGGCGAAATCACATCCCGTCAGGCCGTGTTCGCCGAGCCACTCGCGTGCGCCGAGCACTGCGTGAGCGCACTGACCCGGCACCTGGGCGGATCGCCGGCCGGCCGGGCCGTCGTCGTTTTCGGCGCCGGGGCGGCCGGTCTGCTCATCGCCCGGCTCGCCGAACTCGGCGGGGCCGAGGTCACGTTGGTCAACCGCAGCGCGGACCGCGCCGAGTTCCTGCGGAGCCGCGGCTTCGACGTCCGGCCGTTGGCCGCGCTGCCGGCCGCGGCGTTCGACGCCGCGGTGATCGCGACCAGCTTCGTCCGCCCGGACATCCTGACCGAGGCCCTGCGCGTACTCGTCCCCACCGGCCTGGCCCTGCTCTACGGCGGCACCGCCCCCGGCGACGAACTCCCGGGCCTGCCCGTCGACCTGGACCACGTCCGCCGCTCCGAACACGCCGTCCACACCACTTGGTCCGGCCGCCCGGTCACGATCGCCGGCAGCTACGGCACCACCTCCTGCGACTTCACCGCCGCCCTCGGCACCCTCCCGAAGCTCCCCCTGGAACACCTGATCACCAACGAGATCACCCTCCCCCGACTCCCCACCACCCTCCACGCCCAGCTCACCGGCCGTCCCCTCGGCAAGACCCTGATCCACCCGTGAGCTCCCCGCCCGGCAGCACGCTTCGCCGATCCGGTCGGTTTGTCGGCGGGTTAGGATCGCGATCATGACGATTACTCTGGGCGATGCCGCGCGTGCGCTTCTCGACGCGGCGTATCCGGCCGTGCTGGCGACGGTGAATGTCGACGGCGGGCCGCAGACCTCGGTGGTGTGGGTCGGGCGCGATGGGGACGACGTGTTGATCTCGTCCGAGGCGGGGCGGCTCAAGGAGCGGAATCTGCGCCGTGAACCGCGGGCCAGTGTGACCGTCTACGATCCCGCCGACCCGGACGTCTACCTGGAGATTCGCGGCACCGCGACGATCACCGAGGACGTCGGGCGTCGGGTCGCGGTCGCGTTGGCCGAGAAGTACGAGGGGCCCGGCGCCGGCGACGAATACCTGGCGCTGCCGCCGGAGTCGGTCCGCGTCGTCATCCGGATCACCCCGACCCGGCTGACCGGCAGCGCCGCGCGCTGAACACGCTTCGCCCGCCCGGAGCCGGCCGGCCGGTGTCACGGGCCGAGCAGGCCGAATCCGCGCAGTGCCCGGCGGGTGCCGCTGTAGGTGAGGTCGATCCGGGCCGGCGTGCCGGCGTCCAGGTGCCGGAACACGCTCACGGGCGCGCGCAGCGCGACGGCGCACGCGAGGATCGGTGGGTGACCGCGACCACCCGCCCGTGTCGGCCTGTTCGTTCCTGCTCCTCGAGCCAACCGCCCGCCCCGGGCGAGCACCGAGGTCCGGGTGGCCTCGCTCGGCATCCACACCGTCGCCCGGACCACGTTCGGTCTGGTCTTCGGGCTGTTGGCGGAACGCGTACTCTGCCCCGTTGCCGATCCGCGACCCGACTCGCGGGTCCCGGCCGCCGCCGGTTGACCGGGTCGGCCCCCTGGTGTCGTGGCCGGCAACCCTCATCGGCCATGACACCCACGCCGGCCGGGCCGTGCACGGCCCGGCCGGCGCTCGACCGACGACACGTTCGGATGGCATCGGGCGACCCGATAGGGTCGGCTCCCCGGATTCCCACCACGCGGCGTCGGCCGCCTCCGTAGGCTGCGAGATCATGCGCAAGATCGTCGTCGTCGGAATCGGCGGAGCCGGCCGGACCGGGTGGGCCGACGCGCTCGGCACCCGACTCGGGCTCCCCGTCACGCACTTGGACACCCTGTATCACCGCGAGGAGCGATCGACCACGCCCGCCGAGGAGTTCGCCGACGCACAGCGCACGCTGATCGCGGACCCCGATTGGATCCTGGTCGGAAACCACGCCCCGACGCTGGCCCTTCGCCTGACCGCCGCGGACACCGTCGTGTTCCTGGACATCAGCGCGCCGGCCGCGATCACCGACCTGCTCGCCCGCCGCCGACACCCCGAACCCGGCGACCTCGACGGCGCGAATCCGAGCGTATTGCGCTCGGTCCTGGCCTACCGCCACGCGGTCCGCCCCCGACTGCGCCGCCTGATCACCGAACACACCGGCTCCGGAACGTCGGTACACACCTTCACCACCCACGGCGCCGCAACCCGCTGGCTGGCGGCGCTCCCCGCGGCGCCCTGACTCGGCCCACGACGAGGCGAACGCTCACGGCCGGCCCGCCGACCGGTGGAAGAGCCTTCGATCGTCGGCCGCGAACACCTCGGCGAGCGGGCCGTCCCGGGCGACGCTCGCTGGGTGGTGGCCGGCGACGGGTCTCAGCGGTTGTCGCGCTGGTCCAAGCCCGAACCCGGGGATATCTCCGGCGAGTCGAGCAGTGAGGACTCCACGCCGCCGACGCCCCAGCCGTACGCCAACTTGTGTACCTCGAGGACGAAGAAGGAGTCGGTGGAGAGCACCCCGTCGATCAGCAGCAGTCGGCGGTTGAGCAAATCGGTGAAGTGGTCGGTGTCGCGGCAGATCACCTCGACCATCACGTCGTATTGCCCAGCGACCATCACCACGTAGGAGGTCTCCGGCAGTTCGCGCAGTTCGCGGCACACCTCCCGGGCGCTGCCGGGGCGCACCCGCATGCCGATCATCGCGAGTCGATCGAAGCCGATCGTGAGCGGGTTGGCGATGCCGACGATCTGGAGCGTGCCGCTCTCCTCCAGACGCTGCACCCGATAGCGCACCGAGGACGCCGGGATGCCCAGGTCCTCGGCGATCTGCTTGTAGGCACGCCGCCCATCGGCCTGGAGGATGGCGATGATGCGCCGGTCGATGTCGTCCAACGGGCCGGTGGGGTTCATGCGGCTGCTCCGAGTGTGCTGCGGCGCCGAGTTCGGCATGTCCTCTCGATCTTCGGCAGCCATCTTGCCCTGTTCCTCCCTCCCCCCGGGTACACCGGGCCCGCCGGCGCCGCTCGCGTCGGTCACGAGTCGAAGCCCAGGCCGAGCCGGTCGAGCGTGCGCAGCCACATATTGCGTCCGCCGTGCGCGTCCTCGCGGGCCATCGACCAGCGGGTGGCCTGGATGCCGATCCAACGCGCGGGCTCGGGCGGGAACGGGATCGGCTTGCGCTTGATCATGGCCAGCTCCGTACGCTCGGACCGGGTGCCCGCGAGCAGGTCGAGCACCACCTCCGCGCCGAAGCGGGTGGCGCCCACGCCCAGTCCGGTGAAGCCGAGCGCGTAGCCGACCCGGCCGGCGGCGGCGGTGCCGGCGAACATGCAGAACCGGGTGGTCGAGTCGATCACGCCGCCCCACGCGTGCGAGAAGCCGACGTCGGCCAGCGGTGGGAAGGTCGCGGCGAACTGCTCGGCGAGCACGTCGAACGTCTCCGGGCGCTGGGTCAGCGCCTCGTCCACCTTGCTGCCGAAGTGGTAGATGGCGTCGTAGCCGCCCCACAGGATGCGGTTGTCCTCGGTCTTGCGCACGTAGTGGAACTGGTTGCCCGCGTCGGTGACGCCGTGCTCGCCGGTCCAGCCGATCGCGGCAAGCTGCTCGTCCGTCAGCGGCTCGGTGGTGAGCGCGTAGTCGTACACCGGCACCATGCTCAGGCCGAGCCGGCGCAGCAGCGGCGGGAAGATGTTGGTGGCCAGCGCGACCCGGCGTGCGCCGACGATCCCGTACGGGGTGGTCAGTCGGATCAGGTCGGTGGGCTTGGTGTCGATCGCGGTGACCTCGGTGCGCTCGACGATCCGCACCCCGGCGTCCAGGCAGGCCCGGCGCAGTCCCCACACCAGGCGGGCGGGGTCCAGGAGCGCGTAGTCGGGTTGCCAGACGCCCGCCGACCACAGCGGTGAGTCGACGTACGCCCGCAGCGCGTCGTGTTCGAGGTATTCGGCCTTCTCGCCGTGGCGGTTGGCGATCGGTACGGACTCGCGCAGCGCCTTCGCCTGCCATGGGGTGGCGGCCACCGCGACCTTGCCGGTGCGGGCGAAGCCGCAGTCGACGCCGTGCGCGTCCAGGTCGCGTTCGAACGCGTCCAGGTTCTGCGCGCCCAGGCGTTGCAGCGTGTCGATCTCGTCCGGCCAGCGCTGGAGCCCGTTGGCCAGGCCGTGGGTGAGGCTGGGCGAGCAGAAACCACCGTTGCGCCCGCTGGCCGCGTGGCCGCACGTGCCCTGTTCGAGCACGAGTACGTCGCGGCCGGGGTCGCGCTGCTTGGCGATCAGCGCGGTCCACAGACCGGTGTACCCGCCGCCGACCACGGCCAGGTCGGTCCGGGTGTCGCCGACCTGGCGGGGCAGCGGCTCGGGCCGCTCGGGCCGATCCAGCCAGAACGGTTCCTGGGCGGTGCGGCTCAGCGCGGTGCGGTGGGTCGGGGTCATGCGGTTTCCCTTGCGGGTTGTGGCCGATATGCGTGTTCTTGCTTGGCCTCGAACGCCGGCCGGGCTGATGTGGCCTCGAACGCCGGCCCGGCTACTTGGCCTCAATCGCCGGCCGGGCTGGATTTCGCGAACCGAGCCATCAACAGCCCGGGCGGCGTTCGAGGCCGAACCAGCCCGACCGGCGCGGTCGAGGGCTAGAGGTTGATGACGCCCGTGCGGAGGTCGGACATGTCCAGCAGCGTGTGCTTGCCGCCGATCCGGCCCCAACCCGTACCCCGGTTGCCGGCTCCGCCGAACGGCATGTTCACGTCCCAGAAGCACGTGCTGTCGTTGACCACGACCTGGCCGACCGCCATCTCCTCGACGAATCGGTACGCCGCGCGCATGCTGCTCGTGAACACCGCGCCCTGGAGGCCGAGCTTGTCGTCGTTGGCCAGCCGCAGCGCGTCGTCCTCGTCGGCGGCGGTGATGATCGGCACGACCGGGCCGAACGACTCCTCGCGCGAGAGCAGGCTGTCCACCGGCACCTGGTCCACCACGGTGAACTCGTAGTACAGGTCGGTCGGCATGCCCTCACGGCGCTTGCCGCCCAACAGCACCTTCGCGCCGCGCTCGTGCGCGTCGGCGATGTGCCGGTCCATCTTGGCGGCGACGCCCTCGTTGTTGAGCGAGCCCAGGTTGGTCGCGGCGTCGAACGGGTCACCGAGCACCACGTCCTCGGCGGCGCGCAGTACGGCGGCCACGAACGCGTCGTGCACCTCGTCCACCACGATCACCCGCTCGGTGGCGCAGCAGACCTGCCCGGCGCACAGGTACGCGCCGTACACCGCGGCCTTGGCGGCGGCGTCCAGGTCGGCGTCCGCCAGCACGACCAGCGGGCCGTTGCCGGAGCACTCCATGATCGAGCGCTTGAGGCCGGCGGTGGCCTGGATCTTGGCGCCGGTCGCGGAGGAGCCGATGAAGCCGATCGCGTCGATGCCGTCGTGCCGCACCAGCGCGTCGCCGGTGGCGCCCTCGCCCGGGAGGATGTTGATCAGGCCCTCGGGGACACCGGCGGCGACGAACGCCTCCATCGCCTTGAGCACGGTCAGTGGCGTGTTGGCCGGCGGCTTGACCACGTGCGCGTTGCCGGTGGCCAGGCCCGGCGCGACGAACTCGGCGAGCATGAGCAGCGGGAAGTTCCAGGGGGTGATGATGCCCCACGTGCCGACCGGCGCGTAGAAGGTCCACATGCGCTTGGTGCCGTCGGTGGAGGGCATCGTCTCGCCGTGCAGCCGGACCGCGTCCTCGGCGTGCAGGTGGAAGAGCTGCGCGGCCTCCTCGATGTCGGCGACCGACTCGGCGAGCGGCTTGCCCTGCTCCAGGGTCTGCAGGCGGGCCAGCTCGTCGACGCGCTTGGTGATCTCGTCGCCGATGCGGTGACACAGCTCGGCGCGCTGCCAGACGTTGACCTTGGCCCACGCGCGCTGCGCGGTGTTGGCGGCGGCGACGGCCTTGTCCAGGTCCGCGGCGGTGGGGACCGGGATGGTGGCGACGTACTCGCCGGTGACCGGGCTGATCACGTCGTAGCCCTCGGCGCCGGAGCCGTCCACGTAGGCGCCGTTGATGAAGAACTGATGGCGGGCGGAGCCGTTGCTGCTCATGCGGGGGGATCCCTCTCTGCTCTCGGGCGACGTGTACTCAGAGTTCATCAGCAACTTTGACCTGTCAATAGATCCCAATGAGCAACTTACACAGGTCTCATTTGTCGAATGAACAAAGACGAACCCTTGACGTGGTCGAAAACTCGCATCTATAACAGGGCCATCAGCAGGGCCGACGACGACGCCGACAGCGGCGCCACCGGAGCCCGCGACCCCCTCCCCCAAGCGGCCGTCCCCCGGGCTCACCCACCGGCCGCCTCCACCCCGCGAAGGGGATACAGATGTCCGCATCAACTCAGCCGGCCGCCCCCGGCGCGACCGGCCCCGGTACGGCCGACTCCGCAGCGAACCCGCCCGCGCTCGCCAAGAAGATGCGCTGGTACGACGGCTTCGCGATGTCTCTGACCATGCCCGCCGCCCTGATCGCCTCGCTCGGCGCGTCGATCGGCGGCCTCGGCGCGTGGGGCGCGATCGCGCTGTGGGCAGGGTCGATGGTCCTGGCCACGATCGCCAACTGGATCTACACCGAGCTCGCCGCGATGTTCCCCGAGTCGTCCGGCGGCATCGCGCACTACGCCACCGAGGGTTGGAAGAAGCGCGCGCCGTTCGTCGGCCCGCTCGCCAGCATCGGCTACTGGTTCCCCTGGACGACCGCGCTGTCCGTGTACGCGGGCATCATCGGCTCCCTCGTCCAGGCCCAGTGGTTCAAGGGTCAGGACTGGACGCTGGACCTGGGCTTCGCCGAGCTGACCTTCCCGATCGTGGTCGGTATCGCGGTGATCGTGCTGCTGTTCGGCGCGGCCATGTTCGGCCTGCACGTCGCGATGTGGGTCGTCTACGTCACCGGCGGCATGCTGCTGGTGCCGCTCGCGGTGTTCATCGTGCTGCCGTTCGCCAGTGGCGACTGGAGCGCGAGCAACCTGCACTGGAACCTGCACGGCGCGGCGGGCATCCGCGAGTCGCTGGTGTGGCTGTACGTGATGGCCTGGACCTCGTTCGGCGTCGAGGTCTGCGCGACCTTCGCGCCGGAGTACAAGGACACCGTCAAGGACACCTCCCGGGCGCTGCGCGCGGGCGTGCTGTTCTCCCTCGGCGTGTTCATCCTGCTGCCGCTGGCGCTGGCCGGGTACGTCGGCGAGGGCGCCATCGCACTCGACCCGACCACGTTCTACGTCGGCGCGTTCAACGACCTGGTGGGCGGCGCGGCCGACCTGATGGTGGTCTTCCTGATCGCGTCGCTGCTGCTGATCATGATCACCGGCCTGGCCGACGGGTCGCGCGTGCTCTACAACATGGGCAAGGAGGGCACCACGATCAAGCAGGTCGGCGTGCTCGACAAGCGCGGCGTGCCGGCTCGGGCGCTGATGATCGCGCTCGCGGTCAACGTGGTCATCCTGATCGCGCTCAAGACGCCGCTGGCGATCATCGTGACCGGCAACCTGGGCTACATCCTGACCCACATCCTGGCCATCTCCGGCTTCGCGATGTTGCGCAAGGACCGCCCGGACCTGGCCCGGCCGATCCGACTGCCGGGCTTCTTCGTCCCGCTGGCCTGGCTGCTCGCCGCGTTCCTGACCGTGGTGTTGGTGGTCGGCGCGACCGGCTTCTCCATCACCGGCTACGGCGGCTTCAAGGAACTGGGAATCGCCTGCGGTGTGTTGGTCACCGGCGTGGCGTTGTGGCTGTACCGCACCAAGGTCCAGGACCCACGCGACGCGGCGCTCACCGGATCGACGCACCGGCGCTGACCCGAGCCCACGACGAACGACCGGGGTCCCGCGCCGCGCGCGGGGCCCCGTTTCGTCGTCGATGCCCGGATCGAAGCCCGCCCCGCCGCCGGCCGGTTCCCGGCCCCCGTCGGAGCCCACGAGGCACACTCGACCCATGTCCACCGACCCGCGACCTCGATCCGCCCACCGACTACCCGCCGCCGTCGCGTTGACCGGCCCCGGCATCCGGCTGCGCGAATGGACCGACGCCGACCTCCCGTTGCTGGTCGACCTCTTCGACGAGGTCGAGACGGCCCGCTGGACCCCGCTCGCCTCGCCCTTCGACGCCGCCGCCGCCCGCGAGTTCCTCACCAAGGCCCGAGTCGCCAGGGCCGAACACCGCGCCGTGCAATTGGCGGTGACGCTCGACGGCGACGAACCGTGCGGCGTCGTCATGTTGTTCCTCGGCTTGGACGAGCGCCCGGATCAGGCCGAGTTGGCCTACGCGATCGGGGCCGCCCATCGCGGGCGGGGGTTGGCCGCGAAGGCGGTCCGGTTGATGACCGACTACGCCTACCACGTGGTGGGCGTGCCCGCCGTGGGGCTGCGCATCGCGCCGGACAACGTCGCCAGTATCGGCGTCGCCCGGGCCACCGGCTTCGTCCGCAGCGACGCGCCGCCGATCGTCCGCGGCCGCCGGGGCGGTACGTTCACCCTGGACCTGTGGCTGCACCGCCCGGTTCCGTGACCACCGGGATTCCCGCCGGCCTCCACTGACATGGGTTGTCAGGGGACCGGGTCTACCCTCCGGCCATGTCCTTCACCGCGAAACTCCTGCGCGTGCACTCGCCGATCGAGGTGGCGGGTCGGCGGATCAAGCGCTACCACGTCACGCGCGATCCGCACGGGATCGATCCCGCCGTCGAGGCCGCCGCCTACGCGATCCTGCCCGAGTTGTTGCCCGCGCCGGACGGCACGCCGCCCGCCTCGTTCGTCGTGCTGCATCGGGGCGCGGACGACGGCGCGTATCTCAATGTGTACAGCTGGGTGTGGGACAACACCCTGCACTTCGCCGGTGTCGCGGCGGGCCAGCCGGTGCTCGGCTGTCCGGACCGTGATCCCACCAACTTCGTGCGTGTGGAGCGGTCGTTGATCGGCTGTGTCTGGGAGTTGCCGCCGATCCTGCACGAACGCGACGCGTGGGTGCGGCACATGCTCATCCCGGAGTCGCCCGACGGCCCCGACCTGGACGCCTACCTCGCCGACTCGCTCCCCGACGGCAGTACCGAGGATCGGGCCGGATACGGTCACCTCGGGGCGGCCTCGATCCGGTCGCGCAGTTCGGTGTAGCGGGCGCGGCGGTCCGGGCGGGCGTGTGCGGCGGCCTTGCGCAGTGCGGGCAGCGCGGGCACGCCGATCCGGGCCAGTGCCTCGGCGGCGGCTTCGCGAACCACCGGGTCGGCGTCCCCGAACAGGGTGACCAGGCCCGGAACGGCGGGCTCCCACCCGGCGTGGGACAGCGTACGGATCGCCATGCGCACGATGTCCCGACGCGGATCGGCGAGCAACCCCTCGGTGTGCCGCAGGTATGCCGCGCGGTCGAGCAGGCGGCGCGAGACGCGATGCGCGTGCAGCCGCACCCTCGGGACCGGATGGCTCAGCAACTCGACGACGAGGGACCGTACTTCGTCGTCCCCGCCGTGCTCGTCGGCGAGTCGGGACAGCGCCCGGCGGGCCTGTTCGGGCCCGTCGCCGCGGGCCGTGCCGATCAGTTCGTCGCGGGTGGGCCGCTCGGCGCCGGCGGGTACCGAGCGGGTCCGCAACTCGGCCAGGGCTCTGCCGCTTCGGGCCGCGGCATCGACACCGAGCAGGAACCCGTCCGTCAGGTTCAGGCGGTCGGCGAGGTCCGCGCGTCCCTGTACCCGCAACCGGCGCACGGTCTCGGTGAGTTCCGGGGTGCGCCGCGTCGAACGACTCGCAAGCAGGTCCAGGCAGCCCCAGCGGCCGGCTTCGAGTCGGGTCCGCAACACCTCGGCGAGCGTGTCGGCGGGGATGCGCCGGGTGGCGGTGAACACCTGGGCCCTGGTGGCCGGTGCGCCGTTCTCCCACCAGGAGACCAGGTGCGGCGTCATCCGCTCCGACTCTTCCACCGACATCAGGGCACACAGCCTCGCGGCCCGTTCCCGACCACCCTCGTCGTAGTCGGTGAAGTCCGTGACGCCCAGCAGCGCCCGGGCGAGCCCGCGCTGCGGCGGCAGGTCCGGCGTTCCCCGCAGGTACGCGTCGAGCGTGGCCCGCCGTACCTCCGGCTCGTCCCAGCCGCTCAGGGTACGCGCGGCGGCGGTGCGGCGCGCGGGTTCGGCGGCGGTGAGCAGGGCCAGCAGGCGTTCGCGCTGCGCGGTCGAACGTGGTTGGTCCAGGTCGGTCGGATCCGGCACCCGCGGCGCGGCGGCCCGGGCCGGCCGCGCGGCCCGTTCGGCCAGGACCCACGCGGGTGCGCCGATCGGCTGAAGCTCGGTCAACCAGTCGAGCAGGGGCCCCCGGCAGGCGGGATCGGCGGTCGGAAAGGCGTCGATCAGCGCGTCGACGCGCGCTCGGGAGTCGATGTCCGCGCAGCCGGCGGCGCCGCCGCCCTCGGCATCGGCTCCGGCTCCGGCTCGCGCCCGGAAGTCGGTGAAGGCCGGGAGCGAGCGCACCGCGTCGTCCAGGGCGGTCCGCCACGCCGCGACGTGGGCCGACGCGTCGGTATCGACGACCGCCACGTGGCGATCGCGCGGAGCGGCACAGCCCGCGGCCGAGTCGGACTCGCCGGCGCGCCGATCGGGCTCGGCCCTCGCCGCGTCGGCCCCCGCCGCGTCCGCCCCCGCCGTCGGCATGAACGCAAGCCTGAGCACCTCGACTTCCGCCTCCCACGGATTCGGCCCCAGCCGCGCTCCAGTCAATGCCCGATCCACGTCGTGCCGGGTGAGTACCGCCCCACAACAGCGCAACACCGCCAACGGCGCCCGCCCCGCGAAGGATCGCGCAGGCAACGCACGAACGCGGGCCGCCAGGGCGAACGCCGCGACCTCGGACAACGTGTCGGCGATGCCTTCGAGCACCTCCTCCACCCCGCCCACAGCGCCGAGTTCGGCGGCGAGCACGTCGTACGCGTCCGCGAACGCACCGAGTTCGGCGGCCGACCACGGCGCGGGGCACACATCCAGCGCGAGGCGCAACACGGTGGCCCGATCCGCCGGCCGATCCCGCGCGACCGCCAACATCTGCGGCAACGCCTCCCGCAGGTCGGCCCGTTGCCCGACACCGATGTCCCCAGAGCGCGCCGCCAACCGCAACACCGCGCGCGCGTCCTCGTGATCGGGCCGCCCACCCTTGCGGGCGAGCGTGATCAGGTCGGCCCGCATCTCGGCGTCCTCGCCGGCCGTCGGCTCCGGCAGCGCGATGTCGTACGCCGCGAACTCCGCGGCCAGGTACCGCAGACGGCCGCACTTCAACCATGTCGTGCCCCGCGCCAAGCGGGTGAGCAGCGGCTCCGCGACCGGGGATCCGCGCCGGACCAGGGCCGCCACGGCCGGCACGGACAGCTCCCACGCCAACGCGTCGAGCAGCAGCCCGCGTTCGCGCGCGTCCGTCGCCCGCTCCGCCGCCGACAACACGCACACCGCGTACGCCTTCCGCCCCAGGATGACCCGGAGCGCACGCGTCAGCGACTCGCGCAGGCCCGGGTTGTCGTGCCGGCCGAGCCACCGCAGCAGCGCCGGGACCTGGGCCGGCGTACCGGCGTCGATCAGCGCCTGCGCCGCCGTCTTCTTGATGTTCATCACGGGGTGGTCCAGGCATGCCGCGATCGCCTCACCCGCCCATCGGGCCCGCGCGTGGCCGAGGGCGAGCAGGGCCTGACGCACCGTCTGCGGGTCGGCGGCCGAGGTGAGCGGGATCAGGCTCGCGGACAGGGACCGCGCGGCGTCCAGGTCGGCGTCGTGCGCGAGCAGTGCGATGACGTGCTTGCGCACGTGCGGATCACGGTGTCGGATCAGGTGGTGGACACGGTCCTTGACGTGTGCGGACGGTACCCGGCCGAGGAGTTCGAGCAGGACGGCCAGTTCGGCGTCGGTGACGCCGCTGCGCTCCAGCAGGCCGAGCGTGAGATCGACGACCAGTGCCTTTCGCGCCGCCTCCGGTGCGGACGCGTCGAGCAGGCACACCGGACGCAACACGCGGCGCCGGTACAGGCGTTCGCCCAGGTCGCCGATCGCCTGGTACACCTTGCCCGGCACGACCGGTTCGGCGGCCTCCTCGCCGCGGTTCGCGACCAGGTCGCTCACCACCCGCAGCAGCAGGTCCGCGAGCACGGGAATGGTGCGCGCGTCGCCGTGCTCGGCGAGTCGGCACAACGCCACGCCGGGCCGGAGCACGTCCAGGTCCGAGGTCCGCACCGCGAGTTCGTCCGGGTCGGGAATGCCGAGATCCGCTGCGACGCGTTCGGGCAGCCCCCGACGGTTGAGCCGAGCGCGCAACGTCCGGCGCGCGGCCGGGTCGTCGGTGAGGTGCCACAGCACCTCCAGTGCGAGGCCCGCCACCGGGCGCAGGTACGGCGCGACCACACCGTCGGGATCGGTGACACCCAGCGCCTCGCGCAGCGCCTCGACCGTACGCGCGCCGCCGATCGCCTCCAACGCGCGCAGCGCCGCCCGAGGCGCGCGCGGCAGGGTGGCGAGGACGGCGTCCTCCGCCTCCTGGTAACGCAGTTCGCGCAGGACGGACAGGATCGGCTCGGGTCGGACCGAGCCCGCGAGGCGCCCGGTGAGCACCTCGCCGACCGGCAGGTCGGGAGCGCCCTGGGCGGCCAACGCGTGCAGCAGTTCGACGCGCCGAGCCTCGTGCGGGTCGTCGTCCGCGACCGCGGTCAGAGCCCGCAACGCCTCGTGCCGCACGGTGAACAGCACGATCGCGACGTCCGCGGTGGACACGCGGTAGTCGGCGAGCGCGATCTCGATCACGGCCGGCACGTCGTCGGCCCGAACGAAGTGCCCGCGTCGATGCATCGCCCGCAGACACGCGAGGAACGGCTCGGCGAACAACAACGGGTCCGTGCCCGCGAGCGCCGACAGCCCTGCCGTCTCGCCGCGTTCGGCAAACTCCCCGACCGACTCCAGGGCGCGCCGCCGCCGGTGCCCCGGCAACCTCGGATCGGCCGCGATCTCGCGCAACAACCCGGACAGGCCGAACCGGGCCGCCGTCTCGACGGCCTCGGGGTGGGCCGACACCAGCCGCCGCAATGCCGGCTCGACGCTCGCGGGTGCGTTACCGGCGGCCCACGGTTCGGCCAGTTCGGCCAGCGCTCCCGCGACCACCCGCGCCCCGCCGGCCGGATCCAGCAGTTCGACCAGCCATCCGCGTGCCTGCTCCGGCCCGAGCAGCGCGCCGTACACCGCCTCCCGAACCACGCCCAGCGCGGCCGCGCGCAGCACCGGATCGGGCCGCGCGACCAACCCGCGCAGGTAGCCGTCCAGGTCGGCCGGCGCGTCGGCGTCGATCGCGCGCACCGCCTGGTACAGCTCCTCACCAGGCGGTTCGGCCCGCACGGTCGCCTCGGGTCGGGCGATGATCTCCGCGCGCAACCAGGCGATCCGAACCTTGGCCGGCCACGCCGACGACCGCCGTTGCGGCACCGGGACGCGCAGTCGCGCGCACGCCTCGGCCAGCACCACCGCCGTCTCGGCCGAGCCCGCCAACGACGCCGAGCCGGCCGACATCGCGGACGACAGGGCCGCCGACGCCGCGGACAGCAGGGGCGCCGCCTCCGCGACGGAGTCCGGATCGGGCCACCCGGCGCGGTCGCGGAGCAATACCACCCCGAGGTGGCGCAGCACCGGATCCGCGTGTCCGATCAACCGCCGCAACACCGCGACCGGGCACGGCGTCCCATCGAAGTAGGCGGAGAGCCGGCCGACGTCGCCCCGACGCACGGCGTCCGTCACGACATCCGGCACCGCGTCCTTCGCGGCGTCCCCCACCGCGTCCTTCACGCCGGCCCGGTCGGAAGTCGTCATCGGTCGATCCTAGGCAGGCCGCCGATCCGGCACGAACGA
This sequence comes from Embleya sp. NPDC127516, assembly GCF_044765325.1. Classification (NCBI taxonomy): domain Bacteria; kingdom Bacillati; phylum Actinomycetota; class Actinomycetes; order Kitasatosporales; family Streptomycetaceae; genus Embleya; species Embleya sp. NPDC127516. The sequence goes on from NZ_JBIWJT010000006.1 coordinate 441,733, forward strand.
GTATTCGCCCGGGGTGACGGCGTTCGACGGACGCCCGCCCGTACCGGGCGCACGACGCACCACCCCGCCGCCGGCCCGCCGGCCCCTGCCCCGCCGCCCATCGGCGCCCCGACTCGGCAGGTCCGCGGGGTCGCCCTTGCCGTCGGGTCGCCGCGCCGGCTACGTTCGCCACCTCACCACCCGCCATTCGGTCGGGCCCCGGCCGAGCGAGGAGGTGTGCGGCGGATGCGCGCGAGTGCCCGGATGCCCCGAATCGGCCCCACCGGTTTCGAGCGTCCTCTCCCCGACCCGCACCCTTCGCTGGAGTCTTGTTGTCCACGCACCTCACCCCGCTGACCGACCCCGCGCAGAACCCGGCCGGTCGCCGACTTGCCTGGCTGGCCTCCGACGCCGACGGGATCCCGCTCGGCTCGGCCTTCCTGCGGCTGTTCACCAGGCCCGGGCAGGACCATCTGGCCGAACTCGACCTGCGCGTCCACCCGGCCGAGCGCCGCCGCGGCACCGGCGGGCGGCTCCTGGCCGCGGCCGTCGAGGCGGCTCGCGCGGACGGGCGCCGATCGCTCCTGACCCAGGCCGAGGTCGACTCCCCCGGCGATCGCTTCCTGGCGGCCCGCGGCTTCCGCGCGGTACTGACGCTGATCTACGCCCGGCTCCCGCTCGCCGAGGTCGACCTCGCGGCGGTGACCGAGGTCGCCGAGCGAGCACATCCCGGCTATCGCTTCCTCGCCTGGGACGGCATCGTCCCGGACGCGTGGGCCGACACCTTCGCCGTCTCCCGCCGAGCGATGGACGACATGCCGATGGGCGACACCGACTACGGGACGGTGATCTGGGACGTGGACCGGGTTCGGGCGGCGGCGCGGGCCATCGCGGACCGCGGCGAACTGCTGCACACGATCGCCGCGATCGACACCGCCGACGGGTCGATCGTCGGCTTCACCGAGTTGGTCGTCCCCGGCGACGGCAAGGGCGACGGGCAGCACTACAGCACAGGCGTGTTGCCCGAGCACCGCGGGCAGGGTCTCGGTCGCCGGATGAAGGCCGAGGCGATCCTCCGAGCCCGGGACCGGCACCCGGATCTGGCCGGTCTGTGCACCGACACCGCCGCCGAGAACCGCGCGATGCTCGGGATCAACGATGCCCTCGGCTACCGCCCCACCCACCGGTCCACCGAGTACCGACTCGACCTGCTCGACCTGCCGACCGGCTGAGACCGCGTCGGCACGACCCACCGTCGCGATGGCCACGTCGCTGCCACCCCGCGGGGACCGACCTCGGCATACGCCGACGGACCGGAGTTCGCCGCATCGGCGACTCCGGTCCGTCTCGCGCCCACCACGGCGTCGTCACGCCCGGCGGCGCCGGCATCTCGGCGGCCGGGTCGACCCGCGCCGACGATCGGGTACTCCGGACACCGGTGCTCCGGTCAACTCGTGCCCAGGTCGTGCCACACACCCCACTGGCCGGTCGTACCCGGCTCCTCGCCCTGCGTCCACCACTTCGTCTTCCACGAAAGTCCCTTGTGCGACACGGTGTTGTTCGCGACGTAGATCGCCGAGGGTGCCCTCCGGTTCCGGGCCGTCAATTCCGGGCCGTCAATACATTGGACTGGACCAATTTCGCCGAACTCCGAGGTGCACTCGCGGTCGACCGCGACGCGCCGACGGCACCCGGCGGCATCACTCCGGGCGCCCGGCGGCATCACTCGGGACCAGACGCGTCACCCGGACGGTTGGGTATCACTCCGGGCAATGCGGGCAGGCGTCCCGGCATGTCAACAATCGACGCCATGTCGGGAATCGACATCCCCGCTCCGAGCCCCCGCCCGCCCACGCCGGCGAAGGCGTCCGCGACCACCCGACCGACCGGGCGCCACCGCCGAACCCGGCGCCGCAAGGGCCGCCTGCGCCGACGACTGCTCGCCTACCGCGAGGTGGATCTGGTGCACTCCGCCGATCCCGCGCACGACGGCGGCGCGTGCCTGCTCCTGGTGCACCTGCGGCGGATCGTCGGCTGCGTCACCTACCGGGTCTGCCCGCTGTGCGCGCTGGGCGTGATCACCGAGGTGCGCGTGCGCGAGCCCTTCCGTGACACCGGCCTGGGCACCCGGGCCCTGTCCCATCTCCAGGCCACCCACCCGGGCACCACCTGGCACAACACCGACCCCGCCCGCCTCATCGCCGACCTGATGCGCCGCATGCGCATCGCCTCCACCCCCACCCCGCCCTCCTGTCCCCACCCCCTCGCGACCCCACCGGGCCCACCCCGCACCGACACGCCGTGACGGACGACGCTCCCCGGCCCGCGCCGACATCGGTTGTCCCTCCGATCCGACGTTCGATGTTCGTCCGGGCGTTTCGCGGATGGGGACGTCTTTTCGTCGGGTCGTCTTCGCGGTCGGGCAGGCTCCGAGCGTGAGCCCCTCGTCGAAAGTCCGCTCCCTCCCCGGCCTTGCCGAACCGGGTCGCCGACCGCCCACCACGCGGCCCGCACGTCCCACGCGGCCCGGGATGCGCGGGTGGCGTGGAACGAGCGCGTCATCGGAACTCCCCCGCACAGTTCCGGAGTCGCACCGGATTCTTCTCGCGACGTGTGCCCCGGATCGGGTGGTGAACCGTTCGCGCAGGTCAGCGTAGGAGACACCGCACCGAGCGGATCGGTGTGAGCCAGGTCACCGGGAAGTTCGACCGACTTGGTCTGGACCTTTCGTGGTCCGACGCGGTTATATTCAACCGTCTTTACTAAACCGAGCATGCAATAAGTCCGCGCCGCGCAGGCGTCGGCCAGCCGAGGGGGCGTCCGTGAGCAGCATGGCGACATTGCCGGACGAAGCGGTCTTCGGTGAACCCAAGTATTGGCAACTGCGCACGTCCTTGCTCAAGGCGATCGACGAGGACTTCAACTCCGGCGACATCCTGCCCAACGAGCGCGAACTCGCGGCCCGTTTCGGCGTCGCCCGCGCCACCCTTCGGCACGCGCTGGAGCAGCTCGAACTCGAAGGCCGCCTGGTCCGCAAGCGCGGCGCCGGCACCACCGTCGCCGGCCCGCGCGTGGACGTCTCGCTCAGCGCCGACGGCGAGGGCTGGCCGGGCGTGGACCTGCGCGACCGCGAGGTGATCGACTGCGCCACCGTGCCGGTGACCGACGAGTTCGCGGACACCCTCAAAGGCCGTCCCTCGGCCCTGGTGCACCGACTGCGCCGTCGCCAGTTCTCCATGCGCCAAGTGGTCGGCCTGGAGTGCCTGTACGTCTCGCGCGCCGTCGTCCCGTCGCTGTCCACCCGCGTCCCGGGCTTCGAGCGCGCCTCGCTGATGCTTCGTCAACTGCGCGGCCACCGCCTGGAGGGCCGGCACCGCGCGGTCGAACTGGGCGTGGCCGAGGCCGAGGAAGCCCGTTACCTGGAGCGTCCGCCGGGTACGGCCGTGCTGGTCGTGACGACGACGTACACCGCGCTCGGCCGGACCGCCGCGGTCACCGTGGCCACGTATCGTGCGGACACCTGCCGGCTCGCGTTCGCCGAGGCCGGGCCGACCGCGTTGCGGCCCGCGTCCTGATCCGACGGGAAATCTGGGTACCATCCGCGCCTGAGCGACGACGTGCACGACGGGCGCGGACGCCCGGACGAACGCACCGCGCGACGGCGCGATGAGAGGACAAGAGCTGTGGCACAGGTGACCGGCGGGGACTCCTCCGTGGTCCGACGGATCAACTCCGCCGCGACCCTGCGCGCGCTGCGCGGTGGCGAGGTGCTGACGGTGACCGCGCTGATGGAGGCCACCGGGCTGTCCCGCCCCACCGTCGAGGGTGTCGTGGACGGACTGCTCGCCGAGGGCCTGGTCGTGGAGACCACCACCGCCGAGAGCGAGGACGGCAGCCGCCCCCGCGGCCGGCCGGCCCGACGCTTCCGCTTCCACGCCGAGGCCGGCCACCTGCTCGGCGTCGACGTCGGCGTGCACCACATCCGGGTCGTGCTCGCCGACCTCGGGGGCACGATCGTCGGCCGTGCCGCGCGCACCGTCGAGGAGGACTGCGAGGCCGAGGATCGCCTGGAGCGAGTCCGCGGCCTGATCACCGAGACCCTGCGTCGGGCCCAGATCTCGCGCGGTTCGTTGTGGGGCGTGGGCATCGGCACGCCCGGGATCGTGGACACCGAGGGTGTGGTCACGCTGTCCTCGGCGATGCCGGGCTGGACCGGCCTGGACCTCGCCGGCCGACTCGGCCGCTCGTTCAGTTGTCCGGTCCAGGTCGAGAACGACGCCAACCTGGCCGCGATCGGCGAGCGTTGGAAGGGCGTCGCGGTCGGCTCCGACGACATCGTCTACGTGATGGCCGGCCTCAGCCCGGGCGCCGGCTCGTTCATCAACGGCCGCCTGCACCGCGGCTTCGGCGGCGCCGCCGGCGAGATCGGCGCGCTGCACCTGCTCGGCCGGCAGGTCACCCCGGAGAACCTGCTGTCCACTACCGGCACACCGCTGCCGCCGCTGGACGAGGCGGCCGTCGGCGAGGTGTTCCGGCACGCGGCCGCAGGCGACCCGACCGCGACCGAGGCGGTGGACCGGTTCGTCCAGCGCCTGATCCACGACGTCACCGCGCTCGTGCTGGCGCTCGATCCGGAGATCGTCGTGATCGGCGGCTGGGCGGCGGGCCTCGCCGACGCCGTTCCGCCGCTGACCAGCGAACTGCGCCGGCTGTGCCTGCGCATGCCACGCGTCGAACTGTCCGCCCTGGGCGCCGACGGCGTCGCGCTCGGCGCCGTACGGGTGGCCCTCGACCGAGTGGAGCACCGCCTGTTCGCGGTCGAACACACCGGCTCCGCGAGAGCGTAGGGCCGGCCCGAGGGAACCCGGCAGACCCGCACCCTCACCCTCACTCTCATCCGATGCCTGCGATCGTCGCCGCCCGCTCGATGATCACCACCGGGATGTCCCTGGTCGTGCCCTTCTGATACGCCTGGTACGACGGCATCGCCGCCACCATCAGCCCCCACAACCTCGGCTTCTCCGCTGCCGTCGCGGTGCGCGCGTGGGCCGGCACGTCCGTCGCCCCGATCCTGATCGTCACGGCCGGATCGGCGACCAGGTTCAGGTACCACGCCGGATGCCGCTCGCCGCCCCGGTTCGAACCCGCCACGATCCATCGATCACCGTCGCGCGCGTACACCAACGCGGTCCGCCGCAGCAGCCCCGACCGGCGCCCGCGCGTGGTCAACAGGAGGTCGTCGATCCCTTCCCGGGCCTGCCCGTCGCTCTCCACGAAGCGCCGGATGTGCTCCGCCACCCACGGATCGGGGCTGTCCACGACCGACCCGGTCATCGCCCGTCCTCGATCCCGACGTGCACCCCGCGCAGCTTCGGCGTGTCGATCTCGTCCAGCAGCGCGATCGCGAAGTCCGGGTAGGACACCCGGCTTTCCGCGTCGGCGGGCGCGACACGATGGTGACCGGTACGCACGCCCTGGTGGTCGAAGTCGCCCGCCGGGCTCAGCACGACCCACTCCGGCCCGGCCTGCGACGCGCTCAGCGCCGCGTTGCCCTCGGCGTGCGCGAGGAAGAACGCCCGGTACTCCTGCGGATATCCCGGCGTATCCATCAGCAACTCGCCGGACTCGGTCGGCAACACCGAGGCCAGGCCCACCCACACCAATCGCCCCACACCCGCCCGGGTCAGCCCGTCCAGCAGCGCCCGCACCGCCCGCCCGAAGAAGTCACCCACCGGCGCCGCCGGGTCGTACACCGCCGCGACCGCCGCGTCGTGGCCCGCCGCGAGTTCGGCCACCGCGTCCGCGTCGGTCACGTCGCCCGCGACCACACGTACGTCCGAGTCGGCCAAATCCGGGTACTTCGCCGGATCGCGCACCACGGCGGTGACCCGGTGCCCCCGGCGCAACGCCTCCGCGACGGCCGTCCGTCCGGTCCGACCGCCCGCGCCGAAAACGATGATGTCGCTCATGGATGCCACCCCGCTCGTCCGGGTCGATGCCTTGTCTCGACCACCGCCGCGAACGCTACCCAGGACCCTGGTTACCTCCCGGATACCAACTACGCTGGGCCCATGAGCGAGGCGACCACGGAACCCCTGTCCGCGGACATGTTCGACCCCGTCTGCCCGTCGAACCTGTCCCCGATCCGGTTCGGCGACAAATGGGCGGCGATGATCATCCGCTGTCTGGAGGGCGGTCCGCGACGCTTCTCCGAACTGCGCGTGCCCATGCGCGGCGTCACCGCGAAGGTGCTCACCCAATCGTTGCGCACGCTCGAACGCGACGGGCTGATCAGCCGCACCGCCCACGACGCCCCGGTCCGCCGGGTCACCTACGCCCTCACTCCGCTGGGCCGCAGCATGCTGGTCCCGATGGCCGCCGCGTGCGAGTGGGCGGCGGCGAACTGGGACGAACTCCTGGACGCCCGCGAGGCCGCCACCGACCTGGACCGCACGGCCTGACGGCGCCACCGGCGGGCTCGGCGGTTGCCGCCGCAGGTGCCTCGGTCGACTACCGCGCCTCGGTCAACTCCCGCCCCCGGTCGACTACCGCGTCTCGGTGACCTTCGCCAGTGCCCGAGGCGCGTCCGGGTCGCAGCCGCGTCCCAACGCGACCTCGCGCGCGAGCAGTTGCAGCGGCAGGATCTCCAGGATCGGCGACACCTCCTCGGCGACCCCGGTCGGCAACACGAAGCCCCGACCGTACTCGGCCACCGCTTCGGCGGACCCGATCACGTACAGATCCGCGCCGCGTTCGCGCAGCCGGTCCAGCACCGGCCGCAGCGCGGTCCCGCCCGCGCCGTCCGGTGCCACCGCGAGCACCGGCCAGGCCCGGTCGACGATCGCGAGCGGGCCGTGCATCAGGTCCGCGCCGGAGAACGCCTGCGCACCGATGTAGCTGGTCTCCATGATCTTGAGCGCCGCCTCACGCGCGGTCGGGTACCCGTAGCCGCGCGCGGTGACCACGAGCCGGTCCGCGAACCGGTACCGCTCGGCAGGTCCCTCGATCTCGCCCTGCCGCTCCAGGATCACGCGGGCCGCCTCGGGCAGCGTCCGCGCCGCCTCGCCGGTGCCACCGCGAAGGTGGTCCACCAGCAGAAACAGGGTGAGCAGCTCGGCGGTGTAGGTCTTGGTCGCGGGCAGCGCGAGTTCCGGGCCGGCGAGCACGTCCAGATGCAGGTCGGACTCGCGGGCGAGCACCGAATCGGCGTTGTTGGTCACCGCGAGCGTGAGCGCGCCGTCCGCGCGGGCCTGCCGGGCGGAGGCGATCAGGTCCGGGGAGCCGCCGGACTGACTCACCGTCACCACCAGGCAGCCGGCCAGACGTTGCCGTGCACGGTAGGCGGTCGTGGTGGACATCGAGGTCAGGCCCGCCGGCAGGCCGAGCAGCACCTCGGTGAGGTAACGCGCGTACAGCCCCGCGTTGTCGGAGGTCCCTCGCCCGGTGAACAGCACGAACCTCGGATCGCGCGCCCGGATCTCCTCGGCGACGGCGCGGATCGCCCCGAGCCCCTCGGTCAGGATCCGAGCCAACCCTTCGGGCTGGGCCGCGATCTCACCGGCCATCACCGACCCGGGCACGAGGGAAACGGTCATGACGGCGGTACCTCCGGCTGCGACGAAGCGGAGCACGAGGTGATCCCGACGTGCCTCGACCCACGCCGAAACAGGGCACGGCGCGGTGGACCGAAGGTATCCACCACGCCGAACGAGACGCAATATTGGTCTGGACCACTCTCCTCCCGAACCACAAAACGCCGAGGGCCGGAGCAGGCCATGCCCATGCCTTGAAACCCCGATCTCCGCACCGACCACGACGGGTCGAACGGGCGGGGTGACCAGCCGGCCGAATCAGGCGTTCTCGCGTGTCCGCTCGGGAACGACTTCCGCGCCGGACTCGGCCCTTCGCCCCGACCGCCCCGACCGCCCCGAAGGCAACATCCCGCGAACCCACGTGCCCGGCATCGCCCACAACACCCGCGCCCGCGCCCGAGGGCCCGAGCTCAGTGCGGCCATCCGCGCCCGAGGGCCGTCCGTCCAGGCCAACCAACGCGGGCGCGTACGCCCCGCGAGCAGACCCAGGACGATCGCCGCGCCCACCGCGATCAGATGTTCCCGGCCGGCCAGGTTGGGCAGGATGATCGACTCCAGGACCATCGACCCGCCGGTGATGGTGAAGAGTATGGGCGCGCGGTGGATGATCGAGAGGTACGTGAACAGGCCCACCACGGCCGCCGACGGACCGGTGTCCAGCACGTGCGCGGCCGACGAGGGCAGCCCGATCGCGTGGTCCGGGCCGATCGCGATCATGATCCGGGCACCCATCGTGCCCGCGAGCGTGGTCACGTAGGCGACCATCAGCGTGCGGCCCGCCCCGAGCGAGAGCTGGGCGATCGCGAAGGCGAGGAACAACTGCGTGATGCCCGCCCAGACCGGCAGGTTCAACGCGGGCACGAACAGCGAGACCGGCGTCCGCAACAGGGCCAGCCACAGCGGCAGGTCGGCACTCACACCACCGAGGAGGCGCACCGCGGTCTTGCCGGTGGGGGTCTGCCCGATCGCGTGGAAGAAGATCACCGCGGAGCTGGCCACCACCGCGAGCGTGAGCCCCTTGCCGCGGGTGCGCCACAGTTGCCGGACCGGATCGGCGACGATCCCCCGCCACTCACCGCACAGGGTCCGCCACAGGAAGAGAAGCAGTTGCAAGGGCGCGGACCACAACCGGTCGCGCCGCCCGCGCGGGGCGGCGGACGAACCTTCGCCGACCGGCTTCCGTACGGTGTCCTGGACCATCGACTCGGCGCTGTCGGGCACCCGCGCTCGGGTGAGCGTCCCCGCCGAGGTGGACCCGCCGGCGCAGTCGTCGCCGTCGTCCCGGCGATCGTCGAGAACGCGCAACACTGCTGACCAACCCCCAACGACTCGTCGAGTCCGACAGCCACAGACCCGGGCCGGTGGCGTTGTGGCATTCACCACGCCCTGCCCTCAGCAGCGCCATCGCAGGACGAGGACACGACACACACCGGTCGGAGGGTTGACGCTGGGCGGACGCTCCGCGGTTGCGACAGATTCCGGTCGGCCGGGCGATGCGGTAGGTGGTGAACCGCTTTCCACACCAAAGATTACCGACTGCCGGCGCCGGCCATCGTCAACCGAATCGATGACTTCACCATGCCGAGGTCATCATCTGGTCGTATGAAATCTCTCCCCACCCCCTGCCGACCTGCACCGATGCGTGGCGCGCCGGATGCGATCCGGTGCGCCGACAACCGCTCGCTCCACGGTTGGTTCGACGGTCGGTCGGCGGAACGGGCGTGCGGCGTAGGAGATCCACGCCCGTAACGTAACGAATCCGCCTGATTGCGGATGGTGAGATCCGTGGGTCGGGCGGCTTCGAACATCGCGTGGAGTGGTCGGGCGCTGGACGCGTACTCCGGGTCGTCGAGCGGCGAACGCGGTCAAGTCTTGCCCAGCTGGTGCCCAGGTTTTGCCCAGGTTCCGTAATGGCGAGAGTCGAGCCGACGCCGGGCGGTCCGGACCGGCCCGGATCGGATCGGGCCGGTCCCGACCCGATCCGGTGCAACCCGGCTCGGGCCCGAACCGGCCCATCCGCAACGCACCTTCGGCACGTGACGCTCGGAGCCCGCGCCCCGCGCCCCCACGCTCGCGTCCCGCCCTCAGCCCGTCCTCAGCCCGAGCTCAGTGCCTCGGTGGGTGGCAGTCGTGCCGCGCGGCCGGCCGGGTACAGGCCGGCGAGTGCGCCGATCGCCACCGATGCGGCGACGCCGCCCAGGATGGCCGGCCACGGCAGTACCAGCGGCCATCCCTGTGCGTGGGCGTACCCGCTCGTGACGATCAACCCGAGCAGTACGCCCGCCACGCCGCCCAGGCCGGACAGCGTCACCGCCTCGGT